>SOKG01000260.1 GCA_004376205.1 Dehalococcoidia bacterium
GTATGCCGGTTGCCTTTTCTGGAGCAGCAGACTTCTCAGGCATGACCGGTAACCGCGACCTGTTCATCTCAGAGATACTGCACAAGGCATTCGTCTCTGTGGATGAGGCAGGCACAGAGGCTGCGGCCGCCACCGCGGTGGTGATGACGATGACGGCGGCGCCGGAGGAGCCGGTTGAGGTCACCGTCGATCGTCCCTTTGTCTTTCTGATCCGCGACATCGAGACCGGTACCATCCTATTCGTTGGGCGCGTCATGGACCCGAGTGCCTAGCCCGTGCGCCATGGGCTGTTGTGCCTTTTGTCTTACATGCCGCGCAGTTGCAGTACACAGGACGCGATATAATTGGTGATTAGTAAAGCAGCGACACGCGTCACTGCTTCGCAGTACTAGCATGCCTGACACAGGCATTCGTATCGAGAACCTCACAGGCGGCTTCGGCTCGGTGAGAGCCCTGGACGGCCTCTCTCTGCAAGTGCCAACCGGGATCATTTTCGGCTTCTTGGGCCCCAATGGCTCGGGCAAGACTACCTTGTCGCCGCACACCGGGTTGCCGATTATGATTTCGGCGTCGGGATCCTCGATCCCCCCGACGTTTCTGGGGTTGGAGAAGTGGTCAACGATTAATCGGTTGTAAATGGCGGCTCCTATTCGTTGCGGATTGACGCGTCATCTCGCTCCACCCTCTCGAACTCTATACAAGAGACTCCACCTCGTAAGCGTACATTGCCTTATCCAGATTGATGGCACAACACCCCACTTCAGCCCCCGTGGCCCGTCCTATGATGCTAACCTTCTGCCCGTTTCTTCCGCAGGGACAGGAAGATGTCTCATCCAAGTCCACAACGTCCTCCGTCAGGATGTACGCAGGGTAGGCCAAGCACGTTGGGTCTATTATTGCCAAGACCCCACGCCTTCCATCAGGGACTTCCTGGCGGAAATCATCGGGTTCCCTTACACTGAAATGAACCCAGGGAGGAACGTGCTTGCGATGGTGGCTGCACTCAATAGCCACAATGTTTCCCTCAATCAGCCCGTAGATATCCCGGATTTGATCTGGCCGCACCCCCAAATACTCGGCGCACTCGCTGTTAAATTCCTCTCGTGGAATCTCCATCCCTGTGAATCGCTTCCAACCACCCATGGTGATGATCCTCGTTTCTCTATCTAGCTCAAGACGAATGTCGTGCTTCTTGAGGTGCTGGACGAGTTTGTGTACCAGGAAGGGAGGGCCAACAATGTGTCTTATGTGGAGGTTCTCCCATTGCGCCAGAAGCTCAATAGCCTCTTGTGGGTCGAAGGTGGCTTTTCTTACTATGAATCTGCTTGTATCTACCATTCCGGAAAGCATGTTCGAAACCTTGATCATACCCATTTCAGGCACTTCTTCGGGCGATGGCATCAAGAACAGTATCGCTCCACTAGAGAACTTCAAGAACTCCCTAAACATTGCCCAGACAGCGAGAAACCCCTGAGTGACCGTTTCGGAGTCCCGCCGTGTTACACTGGGAATTCCACTAGTGCCGGTGCTCCTCATCTCAACCTCAATCTGATCTAGTCCCAGAGTCAGGAGCTTTTGTGTATCTGTCGCTTTGAATTGGCTCACCGGTATTAGAGGGATCTTTATCAGGTCGTCAAAAGAGCGGATATCGGATGGAGTCACTCCCTGTTCCTCGCAGAGTCCGCGATAATACGCGTTGTTCTCGTAGTGAAAGCGGAAGTTCTCAGCAATGAGGCTGGCCTTCAACTCCTGTTGCTCTTCAATCGCAAACCTATATACTCTGTCAAGCGAGGTGTACACGCACCCCAGTGGATTGAGACCCGCCTTGCGGATTTCCGCTAATAACCTCTGATAGTCGTTTTTCATCCTTTCCTCCTTTCAAATAGGGCTGCTCTTCTCGACCTTCGAAACGTGTCACAGGAAGCTCGGCTCCGCAATAAGCGTCCCTTCTCTGCACACCTCAATCGAAGGTGAGCCGGACCCCTTATGAAGAGGGTGTCTTCTTTCTCGCTTCAATCAGCTTCCAGAGGCCCCGCCCAAGGTTGGTGACCCGTTCTACCGCTAGACCGCTTTTGGGCACATTGTCCACTGGGTGCCGGTTGAAGTCTGCTCCGATCATCCGCACTGCCAGCGGATTGGCAAGCTTCACAAACCAGCCGAGAATAGGGATGGAGCTGAAGTCGTTCTCAAGCAGTATCACCTTGCCACCGGGTTTGCACACCCGCTCAACTTCCCTGATGCCCCGAACCGGGTCGGGAACGGAGCAGAAGACTAAAGTCGCTGCTACTGTATCGAAGGTATTGTCCTCAAACTCAAGGTTCTGCACGTCCATTTGCCTTAGATCGACTTCCACCTCCTGCCTGCTGGCTCTGTTCTTGGCGCGCTCCAGCATCTTCTCGCTGAAGTCGACAGCGGTTATTTCAGCGTCTGCAGGATAGTAGGGGAAGTTCTGGCCGGTACCAACGCCGATCTCCAGGACGCGACTGCTTTCCACTCTGCTCCATAGCAGCCTGCGATACTTCCTTAAGCGAACCCTCTCCATAAAAGCCATCATGTAATCATAGAACCCTGCGGTTCTATTCCACCGCCTCTTGGCGGTTTCTGTAGCCTTGTCCTCGGTTGACATTTCAGAATTCCTCCTTCTGAACTAGGATCGGTGATCAGACTGTCACCGCCGATTGATCTGTGGGACTCCCTCTTTTGCCCCCTATATTCTGCAAGATAACAATTAGTCGCCTCGATGTATATGACTTATGTCATAAAACGCTACCCTTGCCATATACCTTCCGACGCTCTTTGCTGTTGAAAGCTGTCCTGCACAAAAAAGCACCCCAGATACCTCGATTTCCCTCTTTATCGAACTCAAGAGCGTGCCAGATACTTCTCGGGGTCAGCGTCGAAGGCTTTCTTACAGCCAGGAGCGCAGAAGTAGTAGGTCTTGCCCTTGTACTCCGATGTGGCTGC
>SOKG01000120.1 GCA_004376205.1 Dehalococcoidia bacterium
GTGCCAATTATCGGTGTCGCAGGCAGAAGGAATACTGCAGCATACAATGCTGCCCAGACAGCAAGTACACCAGGATGGGCGGAAATAAGCTTTCTTTTCATAACACACCTCTTTTGTAGATCGGGTATTCTTTTTAAGAGTTCTACTTAGGCAAGTGTCATACTATAACCTTCCTTCCTGGAAGGTTATATCTGCCCGAATCTCTAGCTTTCTCGGCTTTTGCTTCTTGGTGATAGACTCTCGGCGATTCACTTTATCTAGCACCTCCTCTCCCAATTCCACCACCGTTAATGCATCTCTAGAGAAGCCTAGAGAGGGGGTCAGGGATTGGGCTAGCTGAGTGATCTGAGGTGGGGCTATATGGGTTCGCAGGAGCACTTCAGGTTGAGAAAAAACAGCAGCAGGGGTATCGTCTAACAATATCTTTCCTTGACAGAGGACGATGACACGCCGCGAATATTCAGCCACTAGGTCCATATGATGAGTGGCAATGACAATGGTGTGGCCCTCCTGGTGCAACTGCCTGGCAATATCCATAGTCTGGCGGTGGCCTCGGTAGTCCTGCCCCATGGTGGGCTCATCTAGAAGGATGATGTGGGGTCGCATAGCTAATACCGAGGCGATAACCACCCTAGCCCGATCGCCTATGGACAAGGCCAGCGGAAACTCCTGACGAAAACGCTCCAGATCGAGCTTGGCAATGACCTCTTCCACGCGACTTGCCACTTCGGAGTCAGGAAGTTTTAAGTTACGGGGTCCGAAGGCAATCTCTTCCTCCACCGTCTGGGTAAAAAGCTGCTGATCAGGGTTTTGTAATACAAGGCCGACCCGCATTGATAGCTCAGCCACAGTGGATTGGTTTGTATCCAGATCCTCTACCAGTACCTTACCTCGTGTTGGCTTCAACAGGCCCGCGATGTTCTCAAGCAGAGTGGTCTTGCCCGCTCCGTTCTGCCCAATGATAGCCACGAACTCGCCTTCCCCAACCTCGAAGCTGACCTCATCAAGAGCAATCACGCTATGGGGCTGGTAGACATAGCTCAGGCTTTCCGCTTTGATGGTTAAGGTTCGCAATTCTCGCTCCTTCGAACCAGTTGCTCAATCCCTTTCCTCGCCTGTTCGATGGTAATTGGAAACTCGGGAAGGCGGAGTGAGTGTTCCTCCAAATAGGTCGCCAGTCGAGAGACCTGAGGGGAGGGGATATTTACTTGCTCAAGTAACTTCGTGTTTTGGTAGATTTCCTGAGGAACTCCTTGAGCAATAAGCCGATGTTGGTGGAGAATGAGAATCCGATCAGCGAATTGGGCTGCCTCCTCGCTCTTGTGGGTGGCTATAACGATGGTCATATTGTATTTCTTATTCAACTCCTGCACTAACGAAAAGACCTCTATAGTACCTATCGGATCTAACTGGGAGGTGGCCTCATCGAGCACTAATACCTCTGGCCGCATGGCTAAGGCAGCAGCGATGGCTAGGCGTTGCTGCTGCCCTCCCGAAAGAGATGTTGGAGAACGCTCTTCAAAGCCAGCCAAGCCCACGACCTGCAAGGCCCACCTCACTCGTTCGAGAATTTCATCTACATCGAGGCATAGGTTCTCTGGTCCGAATGCCACTTCGTTGATGACCTTGGTCGTGAAAAGCTGGGCCGCCGGGTCTTGTAGCACCATGCCCACCTTCTGTGCCATCTCAGCCACGCTGACTTCCTGGGTGTTCAGGCCACCCACGATAACAGAGCCTTTCATCTCTCCCCCCTTGAAGTTAGGGATCACTCCGTTCAGGATCTGGCAGAAAGTGCTCTTACCAGCGAGATGCTCACCTAAGATGACTACGAACTCACCTTTGTAGATGGTGAAGTTTAACTCCTCTAAAGCGTAATGCTTGGCATCCGAGTAGCGGTATGACACATCGCTTATGACGATATATGGTTCTTTAGTAATCACTGTCTTCCCTAGCTCAAGAAATTAGCCAGCAAAACAACTAGACAATATAGTACAGTCAACGCAATGAAAACCCAGTCGCTGGGCTTCATAGCAATATCTTCGATGTAGACTCGCTCTCCCTTGGCTCCGAAGCCGCGGGACTCCATAGCTATGGCAACTAATTTGGCTCGGTGCATTGCCCCGATGACCAGTGGTGTTACTAGGAGGGGATAGGCCTTCATTTTGGCAATAGGGTTTCCTTTTTCGAAAGTGCGGAAGGCTCTTAACCTTTGAGCGTCCATGATGACTCCGGCCTCAGCTTTCAGGACAGCGACTTGATTGAGTGCAGTGGTAGTTATGTAGGCAAGCTGATACGGCAACCCCAGGCGCACCAGCCCCAAGGTGAGACGGTCAATGGGCGTGGTCATGCTCACTAGGGGTAAAATTAAGATCATGGTCAGCAACCTAGTCGTGATGAAGAAACCAAAGAGAATACCCTCCTCAGTTATATTTCCTTTGCCTCCGATGAGAGGCACAGATGAGGGAATTATGGGGTCAATTAAGATAACTTCGCCTGGATACAGGGTCGCTTGCACCACAAACAAAAAGACCAAGATGCCGCTTAACATCTTGAAATAACCACCCAAGCTGCGGAGGGGTAGCCTGGCGACACCCCATAGGGCGATGACTATCAACAAAACAACTACAGCGAGGTAGATATGTTGGATAATGAAGATCACGGTGGTGAAGAGCAGTAAGAAGACGATCTTAGCTCTGGGGTCTAATCGGTGGAACAAGCTCTGGCCAGGATAGCATTCTATCAGAGAACCCATCTTTTATATGCCTTCAGATTAGCGATCCTTAACATGACTCGCGAACCACCAAATGAACTGGCAAAATAATTTTTGTGGAAGGCTTGTTTTTCTCTTTAATCCTCTCTACCAGAAGTTTGACGGCGATGGCACCCATCTCATGGTTGGGCTGAGCTAGTGTTGTTAGCCGTTGGCTGATAAAGGAAGCCAAGGCAATATCATCGAAGCCAAT
>SOKG01000105.1 GCA_004376205.1 Dehalococcoidia bacterium
TAGCGCCAACTGTCGTGTTCGGGAATTTCCCCCACGATGGGACGCCCGAGACCCAGGCCCACGGCGATGCTAATAGCATATATGCCCATAGCCTTACCTCGCTCGGGTGGAGGGAAAGCTGCTGTCACGATGGCAAAGCCTACGGCCATCATCATGCCCGCCGTGAGCCCCTGCAGGGCCCTAAATGCGATTAGCATCCAGATGCTCTGCGAGAGACCGCATAGCATAGAAGTCACGGTGAAGGCGGCCAGGCCATAGAGAAAGATCCGCTTATAGCCAACCATGTCTCCCAGTCGGCCATATAGCAGGATGAGGCAACTAATGGTCAGCAGATAGACTGTCGGCACCCATTGAGCTATCGAGATCTCGGTTTTGAAGAACCTGGTTATGTCGGGGAGGACGGTGTTGACTATGCTGCCGTCCAGAGGCCCCATAAAGCTGCCCAGCATTACCGCCGACAAAATCAACCACTTGGTTTCAAGCCGTTTTTTCGTTGCTGATGCATTGGTATCGGACATTTGTGCTTCCAGCTACACTGCCTTTGGCCTTCGCCTTAGGGTTTCGTCCGGGCTCAACGGCGTAACATCAGGAGTTACTACCTCGTACACAGTTACCACTCCCTCGAGGCCACTGAACTTGTGGCGTATGTTGGCAATCTCCTCGGGGGGCAAGGGCTTCACGGCGCAGGGCCTTAGAGGGGTGTTGACCTGTACCTCGTCCGGCGATAGCTCCCTGGCTATCCTTGCCATCTCTGGAGCGCAGTCTCTATTGGCCTCGACAAACATCATTTGAAGTGCCAGCTTGCCTTTATACTCTGACCTGAAACGCCTGATGCCCTGCAATGTTTCACCCAGAGTACTCCCACCGAAGGGCCTGTTAATTGCCTGGAATCTCTCTTCGTCTGGTGCGTCCACCTTGGCCACTACCACGTCGGCGAGGGCAAGCTCCCGGCGCACGTCCTCTCTGGGCATAAACGAGGCGTTGGTGAGCACCGCCACCGGCAGCCCCAAGGTTGATTTTACTATCTCGATCGCCTTGCCCAGATTGCTGGCCAGGGTTGGCTCACCTA
The DNA here is from genome assembly GCA_004376205.1 of Dehalococcoidia bacterium. Taxonomy (GTDB): domain Bacteria; phylum Chloroflexota; class Dehalococcoidia; order SZUA-161; family SZUA-161; genus SOKG01. The sequence goes on from SOKG01000105.1 coordinate 1,070, forward strand.
CGCCGGAGAAGGTAGCGTAGTCGGCAGGCACGCCTTTCGCTGTTTCCAGTTCCTTGGCGAGCGCAGTGAGTGTTATGAATTCCTTTCGCTTGCTCAGTGGACGGACGGTTCTCCCTAACTGGCAATAGGTGCAGTCGAAGGAGCAGGTATTGCCTCTAGTGGACAAGAGATCGATACCCAGCGATCTGCCTAGCCGCCAGGATGAAACAGGGCCATAGATAACAGAACTCATTATGAACTACTGGGCCACCTTCAATTCCTCGCTTACCCCCTCTCATCCTGATTTAGTAAGCGTTCAGCCGTCAGCTTTCAGTTCTCAGCAAAACCCAAAAGCTGCCACCCTGTTCGAGTTTTTAGGGTTCTAGGTTCTAAGTTCAAGGTTAACCTAGAACGTAGAACTTAGAACATTTGCAAAGCTGAAAGCTGAGTGTTGATAGCTGAGCACTTGCCTATTGCTTCTTCATTGTAAGTAGTCTGACACCCTTCATCTGGTGGAAGGTGGCGCCCTGGCTGACGTGACGCAACACTATTTCCGGGTCAACCACCTTGGTCCCCGAGATGACATCCACCCCGTAGTCGAAGAGCACGGGCGAAAGCGGGGTGGTGGGGCCGAGGACAATTACATACGCCTTTGGGCTGCAAAGGTCGAGCAAGCCCTCGATGGTGTGGTTGACAAAGGCGCTGCCTGTGATGGCTACTACATCAGCCTGAGGGATTAGCTCCTGCGACGCGCTTTCGGCGAAGTCTCCTTCTCGCGGGTGTTTCTCTATCACCCAGAGCTCTGCTACCGCCTGGCGAAGCCTTTTCACGAAGGGGAAGTGTCCGATAAGTGTTACTTTCTTATCCTTGCCCTGTTCCACAAGGAGATCGGCGGCATTGAGCTCAATGCATCGCTGCTCGTCTACATCGAGAAGCGAGTTGATCGTTGCCACGCCGATGGCTGCTTCGAGGCTGCTTCCGGAGCGAGCCATCCGGGCCAGCTCAAGAGCGTCCTTATCCATCAGGCGCCCTGCATCACTCACCGGGGCATCGCCGTGATGATGGCCGGCCTCATGGGGTGTCGATGCCAGCCCGCAGTTGCGGGTCAACACGGCCGTCCAGTAGGGCCCCTGGAGTATGTCTCTCACAGCCGCCTCTGGGTTCAGTGTGGAGAGCAAATCATCTACGATCTTCATCCCCATGCCTGCCAACTCTTCTTGCCTCCTCGGGAGTTAGCTTTCTGGCCATAGTCAGCGCCGTGTTTGCGCTGTGATGCTGGGCATTTGTGGGAGCATCAAGTATGCCAAGTAAGTATAGCACACCGCGGCTGGCCAAATCGCTATGGTGACGAGGGGAGATAGAAAGTGATGTTGTGATGATTTGCCCCGCTCCGCAAATCGAGCGTTCTGTCCAGGGGTTTCTCGGTCACTGTGGGGACGCGTCACGGCCTTGCTGGCGTCAATGAGGGAAGAAGCACGTGCGACCCCGATGGGGGTGGGGGCACGCAATACCTAATGGGATACACTTCCGTAGCTTACACAGGCGTGACTCTTGTTAGCTGCCTTCAGGTCGCGACCAAAGAGCTCCTTCGCGACCGTGCCACTAGATTCCCGCTTTCTGTTTCGAGTTACCTTGTGACTAGGGTCAACTTCTTGATCTGACCTCTGAACCCCAGGCTGCTGTTAATTCTCGCCTTTATGTACTCTATCAGCTCCTCGGTAGTCTGGTTGCTGGCCCACTTTTCATCCAGTTGCAGCGTCCCCTTGAATTTGATTTCGATTTCGGGCATTCGATTCTTACCTTTCCGAGTTCAATTGCGCTGGGCCGGGCTAGAGACAGAATGTGCGGCAAGGTTTTGGGTACTGCTGGCTGGTTTAGCCAGCAGTGTAGTCTCTTCCCTACCTTCTGGTGTCGGCAGAGCCAAATTTGGCTTGCTCGACCACCAGCGCGCTGATGTCCCCTGCCTTGAACCTGCGGTGGTGGCTGGGGCCAATGCGGTATGCCGTTATTAGTCCCATTGCGCTCCATCGTCTCAGGGTGTTACCGTGTATATTGAGCAATCGGCAAGCCTCTCTCAGTGTTAATAGGGACGCTGGTACGTCACCGTTATCTCTCCTCCTTGTTTTCCCTTTGTACGTACTCATACTCCCTCCTGTCCAGTCGCCTCAAGACCCGACTTTTACTATCCAAACTTGCCCTATCTACCACAATCCTCCATATCCACAATGTACCACGCCTACACAAGAAGGGTGTTAGAACGAGATTAGAGCCACATTAATACGTGGCGGAGAGGAGCACGTTCGAGGTACAACAAGCTTTCAACAGGTCGGGAGACTATCCTTGACGACCTGCGAAGCACGGAGGAAACTGGCCGAAGCTTCCAATAGTCCCGGAGGCGTCAGGGTCAAATGTGAATTAGTCCTGCGAACCCTCTAAACCGGTTTTGCCAACAAGTATCCTATGCCGACTTTGGTGAGAATCAGCTTTGGATGGCTGGGGTCCGCTTCGAGTTTCTCTCTCAGGTATCGGATATAGACCCTAAGGCTATCAACGGCTCCGGGATGGTCCTCCCCCCAGACTGCCTCGGCAAGCCGGGTGTGAGTTATCACATGACCTGCGTTTTGCATGAGGTGTTGCATGATACGACCCTCGACGATGGTAAGGCTTATCTCCTTGCCTCCGTAGGTCAGTTGGTATGTGGAGGGGTCCAGTCGCAATGAACCAGAGATGATGGGGGCCTCTTCCCCAGGGGGGATTTGTTTGCGTAGCTGGACCTTTAGCCGTGCCAGCAGCTCCAGCTGTCTAAAAGGCTTCACCACGTAGTCATCAGCTCCCCACTCAAGCCCCTTGACCATATCAGCTTCATCTGCCTTTACAGTAAGGATGACAACAGGTACCGAGGAAAAAAGACGGATCTCTCTCAAGACGTCGAAGCCGCTTATGTCAGGAAGGCCTAGATCGAGGATCACGAGGTCAGGGTTTTCTGTCTCCACCAGCTCAGCTCCTTCTTCTCCCAGACTGGTTGATATCAGTTGAGCCTCGGGCCAGCGCATCTGAAAGGCCAGCCGAACAACACTCACGATTTCCTGGTCGTCTTCGACAATCAATACCTTCCACAGTTTGCGCTCCTCTTCCGACTCTATTGCGTGTTCGTCAGCAGCTTCCAAAGGCAGTGAAAAGCCAAATGTTGAGCCTCTACCCACATTGCTTCTCACCCATATCTGTCCACCGTGCAGCTCCACCAGCATCTTGCACAGAGCGAGCCCCAGCCCCAATCCGCCCGAGGGATCCCTATCCAAGCGATGATAGGGCTCGAAAAGCCCCTTCTGCTCCTCTTTGGACATCCCTCGACCCGTATCTCGAACCTCAACAACAACGGTAGAGCCCCTTTGCCTGGCCCCTAACCTGATGTTTCCCCCTAATGGGGTGAATTTGAGGGCATTGCTGAGGAGGTTGGTTACTACCTGTTGCACACGGGCTGCGTCGGCCCGAACCGGAGGGAGAGAAACGGGCAATGCCAATACCAGAGGCAGTCCGCGCTGCAAAGCCACCGGAGTCATGATGTCTGCTGTCTCTCGGAGCAATTGCGATAGGTCAACTGCTTCAAGCCTCAACTGGAGCAATCCCACTTCACCTCTTGCGATGTCGAGGAGTTCGTCAATCCTGCTATCTAGATTCGAGGCACCCTGTCTGATGCTGTTGGCCAGTGTTTCCAAGGCCTCATCGTGGAGTTCAGACGCTAGCAAGTCGCTGGAAGCGAGCACCGCGGTGAGGGGAGTCTTCAGCTCATGCGCCAGCGCTCTGGTGAATTCTACTCTTTTCTTCATCTCCGCTTCCACCTGCTGCCTCGATTCTCTTTCCTGTTCATAAAGCTCTCTCAGTTTCTCGGCCGTGCGCTTTTGCTCGGTGATGTCTCTGAACGAAACCAAACCTGCCAACCTTCCCTGGTATTCAACTCTTGTACCGGCAGCGGCTATCCATCTCACTCCACCGTCTTTGGTAAGAGTCCGAAACTCCTCGACCCGACACAGGTCTTTTTCAAACAAATCCTCCGCAATAGCCTTGAGAGCCCGATCTCTATCGTCTGGGTGAAGGTAGTCAACTAGATTCGCCTCAGCTACCTCCTCCATAGAGTCAAATCCATACATTTCCATAGCGGTTGGATTGGCAAGCACCACTTTCATGGTTTCGGCATCAATAACGGCGGCACCATCGATCCTGCTCTCGAATAGGGCTCTATAGTTGTGCTCGCTTTCTCGCAGTGCCTGCTCGGCCTTCTTCTGCTCCGTGATGTCTCGCAGATTGGCAACAATGCCAGCGACCGCAGGATTGTCCAGGAGGTTTTGGACTACCCCATCAAGAACGCGCCATGAGCCATCCTTGTGCCGAAAGCGTGACTGTACGTGGACCGTAGTTCCTGGGTTCTGCACCAAACGGGCTAATGAGTTGACTACCTCCGGCACATCTTCAGGGTGAACGTTTTCAAGCCCGTCATCTCCTATTCGCTCTTCCGGTTTGCGTCCCAGCACGCGCTCCACCGACGGGCTTTCATAGCGTACACTTCCATCACTATTCAGGACGGCGATGAAGTCCGAAGAGTTCTCTGTGAGTGCTCTAAAATACTCTTCTTTGTGCCGCAGGCTATCCTCTGCCACCTTGCGCTCGGTGACGTCCCTTGTGACCGCGATGAAGCCGGCTGGAGCGCCCGATGCATCTCTAATAACGGCAGCACTTAACTCCCCCGCAAATTCCTTCCCTTCCTTGGCCAACAACGTGTATTCGGCGTCCCTTACAAACCCTTCCTTCAGTGTCCTTTTCAGGTTTTTGGTAGCCCGAGCATGGTCTTTCTTGGCAATAAGCTCAAAGGCATTGTGCCCGATCAGTTCCTCCTTGCTGTCATAGCCGTGAAGGCCAAGCGCGGCATCGTTCACTTGAACGATTTTCCCCTCGAGGTCAGTAACCGTGATTCCATCCGTGACTGACTCAAACATGAGACGCAGTTTCTCCTCCGATTCCCGCAGAGCCCCTTCAGCCAGCTTGTTCACAGTTATATCTCTCACATTTCCGACCACCGCCACTGGTACCTTCCTGTCGTCATGAATCACAGAAATGTTATCGGCTACCCAGCGATACCCCACTTCTCTGTGTTTGATCCGATACTCAATCGTCCTAGTCTTATGCTCTTGGTCGGTCGGTGCCATCAATTCAATAATGCTTTGGGACATCATATCAACATCATCGGGGTGTATCAGGGAAGCCGCGTGTCCTGGTCCCAGGGCTATGAAGTCCCCCGGAGTGTATCCGAGGAGTCGTTCTGATGACGGACTCACATAATCGTACCTTTCTGTCTCTAGATCCATCCGATATACCATGTCAAAAGAGTTGTCAAGCACATTGCGAAATCTGTCCTCACTCTCACGCAGTGCCTGTTCCATCTGCTGGCGCTCGGTGACATCGCGGTAGTTAGCGACAATACCATTGACTTTGGGATCATGCAGGAGGTTCCTAGCCACACCTTCAATTATCCGCCATGAGCCGTCTTTGTGCAGAAAACGCACCCGCATTGAGGCAGTTTGCTCCAGGCCTTTGAACAGCCTCTCCAAGCTCTCTGCAGCGTTCTGTACATCGTCTGGGTGAATCAACTCCAACATGTTTCTGCCAAGTAGTTCTTCAGGTTCCCAGCCGACCACCTGTTTGACGGAAGGGCTTTCATACTTAATAGTCCCATCGCCACCGAGAACAGCAATGCCTTCCAGCGAGTTCTCGATAAGCGCCCGAAAATGTTCTTCCTTCTCCCGTACCGCGTGCTCCACCTTCTTGCGCTGGGTGATGTCGCTGGTTATTATCGCAAGACCATTTCCTACCTTGAGCGCTTTGACGCTCAAGTGTATGTCTCCAGACTCTGGATGCCGGACGATATCGTCAGCGATGAACGGTTCGCCTGTTCTTACAACACTTAGGTACTTCTCGTATCTTCCTGTCTCTTTGACGTCAGGTACCAGATCCACTATGTTTTTTCCAACAGCAACTCTTGCGGCTTCGTTTGAAAGACCGATTAGTCTTCCCGCAGCAGAATTCGCGCTCAAGAGGTTGAGGTTTTCATCGAACAGGACGCAGGCGTCGAGGGATACCTCCATAAAGGCGCTGAATCCATTCATCCACTCTCTGGATACTTGAGCATTGTTCTGTTGATGTTTAGTTCGCAGTGCCCCGCTTCTTTTTGCCATGTCCTGCCTCCTCACTGCCTCGGGGTGGAAATGTTGACATGCAAGACACAAACTTCATGCCTGTAGCGTTTTCCTTCAGCCTTGCACTCACGGTTCGAGTGCGACCATCATACATTCCAACTTGGCATCTGTCAATGAGTCCCGACAATTGCCAATAGCGTGCATCGTCAACGAGCCTTTTACTGGAAATTGCGATAGGGTTCAGGTGGCAAACTCGGTGGTTAGGGCTGGCCATTAGATGTGAGTGACGCCTAGTTTTGCCTGAACGGGCGGCGATGTAGGCGGGGGTGGATCTATGTGTCTAAGGTTTTATCAGAATCGTGCCACCCTCACCCCTCAAAGCCTTTTTGAACGCCTCACCAATGTCATCTAAAGGCATTTCACATGTCAATAGGGGAGCCACATCGATTCTCCTCTCCTTGACAAGATTGAGTGCCGAGGCATAATCACCCGCCGACCAGCATACAAACCCTTTTAAGGTAAGCCCTTTCAATACGATGTTACTAAATGGTATCTCAACCCAATCAAAGCATATGGATACGGCAACAATTGTTCCACCCTTCCTCGCTAGAGCTATTGATTGCTGCGCAGCTGAAACACTTCCTGCACATTCGAATACAATGTCTGGGCCTCTGCCGTGTGTCAGCTCAAGAATTCTGTCAACGGGATTGGCTACGTTTATGTCTATGACTTCGTCACTTCGTCTTTATCTGGGATAGGTTCGGGCACTTCTCTAATCACTACTTTTCGCTTGCCTTCTACCATCGCTGCTCTCATTTGATCCTCTCCTTGGGTATGCTTTCAAACCGTCTTGGCTATGCTGGATCCTACCCAGCATGAACCGTGTGGTTGCGACGTTGCGCTACGGTACGTATACTACCGCAAGAGGTCCATGTCAATACATGGCTGGTAGCAGCCTTCCAGCTGAGGAAGCACCGGTGCCGGTGGTATAATGAAAAAAGGGGGTTCTAGGTGATAGAGCGTTATGGATATGCGGGGAGAATCCTGAGGATTGATCTATCATCAGGAATCATAGCCCATATCCCAACGATGGAATATGCTGATCGGTTCCTCGGCGGGAGGGGCATCGCCGCCAGAATCTACTGGGGTGAGGTCCCTCCGGAAGCAAACGCCTTCGACCCCGAAAACCGATTGATGTTCTTCACCGGTCCCCTCGCAGGATTCAACGGACTGGGCAGCTCCAGATGGACAGTCTGCGGCAAATCTCCGCTCACCATGCCTGAGCAGTTCTCCTACAGCAATCTGGGTGGAGGTTGGGGGGTGCAACTCAAGTTTGCCGGTTACGATGGCATCGTCATCCAGGGCAAATCGGATGGGCCGGTCTATCTTTTCGTCGATGATGGCTCCGCCGAGATAAGGGATGCTTCTGCTCTCTGGGGTAGGAGCACCATTGAGGTGCGGGAGATGCTGAAGGGAGAGCTTGGGAGCTCTGTAGGGGTGGTGGCCTGTGGCCCCGCTGGTGAGAATATGGTCCGCTTTGCCAGTCTGCTCGCTGACCAAGATGCGAGTGGCTCCAGTGGCTTTGGAGCTGTTATGGGTTCCAAGAAATTGAAGGCCATCGCGGTGAGGGGTAGCGGAAGGATGGTCGCGGCCAACCCGGATAAGCTTCGAGAACTCACGAGAGTGGTTCGTGAACTGAAAAGCGATCTTATAGGAACTGGCCAACAGGACTTGATAGCAGGCCCGAAAATGAAGAAAGACGTCTGCTATGGCTGCATAGGTGCCTGCATAAGGCAAACGTTCGAGGCGAAAGACGGGACAAAGGGCAAGTTTACCTGCGGGTCTGCGTGGTTCTATCAGGAGCGGGCCCTTAGATATTATGGGCAATGGAATGAGACCCCGTTTTTTGCCAACAGGCTCTGCGATGGCCACGGCCTTGATACCGACTCAGTGTACACATTGATCATGTGGCTTTCAAGGTGCCACAAGGCAGGCATCTTGAGCGACGACGACACTGGCATTCCGCTATCGAAGTTGGGCAGCCTCGAATTCATAGAAACCCTGGTAGGAAAAATCTCGCTCAGGGATGGCTTCGGGGACCCTCTAGCCCAGGGGCTAACCAGGGCAGCCGATCTAGTGGGAAGAGGAGCAGAACAGCTGATCACGGACTACACTTCCAAAGCAGGAAACAACTCAGCATATTGTCCCAGGATGTATCTTTCATCAGCGCTGCTATATGCCATGGAACCACGGCAACCCATACAGCAACTGCACGAAATAGCCATTCCCCACTTTGCCTGGCTGGGATGGCTCAACAAAGCTGAGGGTTCCTACCTTTCCAGCGATTTGTATCGCAGGGTCGCCCGAAGGTTCTGGGGCAGCGAGCTTGCAGCTGATTTCTCCACCTATGAGGGGAAAGCCTTGGCAACAACGAAGATCCAAGATCGCGAGTACGCTAAAGAAAGCCTGATCCTCTGCGACTGGATGTGGCCCATTACCCATGCTCGGTATTCTGAGGACCACATGGGTGACCCAACCCTTGAAAGCAGGCTGCTTTCCGCGGTTATGGGAAAAGAAGTGGCGGAGGAGGAGCTTTACCGGATAGGTGAGAGGATATTCAACCTGCAAAGGGCGATAGCCGCCAGGGAAGGCCATAGAGGAAGGGAAAGCGACAGACTTCCCGAGCCCTTCCATACAAGGCCTCTAAAAGCCTCTGTTCAAGACCCCGAATGCCTCGCGCCTGGAAAGGACGGGGCGGTGATCTCCAGAAAGGGTGCAGTGGTAGACAGAGAGAGATTTGAGGGGATGAAAGACCAATACTATCAGCTTAGAGGGTGGGATGTTGCTACTGGCCTCCAGACAAAGGCGAAGCTCGAGGAACTTGACCTTCATGACGTTGCTGCAGACTTGGAGCAGAGGGGACTGGTAGGCATCCATGAGGAAACGAGCGAGTGAGGGCTTGTTGGCATCAAAACGCGAACTTCACGCCAGATACTAGAAGATCGCCTGGATGAGTTCATGTTAATAGGTGATGGGGTCACGAGTCATGGGGAACGAGTGAATCTCCTTGACAAATATAGGCCAGCATTGTTAAAGTTAGAACGCGCGCAGCGCTCCCAAGCGGATTAGTGGCAAGCAGATGACAAATACGCCGCAGGCATCCTCAGACAGGAAAGGTCTTGTTGAAGTTTTCACCGGTGATGGCAGGGGTAAGACCACGGCAGCGCTGGGTGTGATACTCCGTGCCTTGGGCCACGACTTTCGAGTTTGCATCATCCATTTTATGAAGGGCAATTACCCTTACGGGGAACAGAAGACTCTAGCTCGTCTTCCCAATGTTACCCTAGCTGTTTTTGGCAGAGCGAGCTTTGTGGACCCCCACAATGTTGAGGAAGAGGATAGGAAGGAGGCGCGAAGGGCGCTCAACGCTGCCCGGGAGGCGATGCTCAGCGGCAAGTACGACCTAGTGGTGCTTGATGAGGTAAACGTAGCTTCCGCCTGGGGGCTCGTGGGGCTCGACGAGGTGATCAAGCTAATCGAGGACAAACCGCAGAATGTGGAGCTTATCCTCACAGGTCGCTATGCTGACAAGAAGCTGATAGAACTGGCTGATCTGGTAACCGAGATGGTGGCGATAAAGCACCCCTTTGACGAGGGGATCGAGGCTCGGCCCGGCCTCGACTATTAGCATTAAAGCTGGGAATGACAAACACCGTAAAGGCAGCTAGACCCAAACAAGGAAGGAGAGCGGAAAATGGTCACCTTAAGTGTAATCAAGGCGGACATTGGCGGGTATGTGGGGCATTCCAGTTCCCATCCCGATATACTGGCTTTGGCTCAGGAGTGCCTGGAGAAGGCAAAGAAGGATGGATTGCTGATTGACTATCATGTCACCCGCTGTGGCGATGACCTCCAGCTCATCATGACCCACGAGCAGGGAGAGGAGAATGAGCGCATCCACAAACTGGCCTGGGACACCTTTGTCGAAGGTGCTGAGCTTGCCAGGAAGATGGGGCTTTACGGAGCAGGGCAGGACCTGCTTGCCGATGCCTTCTCGGGAAACGTGAAGGGAATGGGGCCTGGGGTGGCGGAGATGCAGTTCGAGGAGCGGCCGTCCGAGCCGGTAATCATCTTCATGGCGGACAAGACATCGGCAGGGGCCTGGAATATGCCCCTATATAAGATGTTCGCTGATCCCTTCAACACCATCGGGCTGGTGATTGCCCCCAACATGCATAGTGGATTCTCTTTCGAGGTGCAAGACGTCAAGGAGCATAAGAAGGTCACCTTCAATGCCCCCGAGGAGATCTATGATATGCTGATCTTTATTGGTGCCCCCTCCCGCTATATGGTGAAATCGGTATCTCAGCGGGAGACCGGCAACATCGCTGCCGTTTCCTCGACGCAGCGTCTCGCTCTCATCGCTGGCAGATATGTGGGCAAGGATGACCCGGTCTGCATTGTTCGCGCCCAAGGAGAATTTCCCGCAGTAGGTGAAATACTCGAACCCTTCAGCCATCCGCACCTGGTAGAGGGGTGGATGAGGGGCTCGCACCACGGCCCATTCATGCCGGTGGCCATACACGAAAGCAATCCTTCACGGTTCGATGGGCCGCCCAGAGTGACTGCTGCTGGCTTCCAACTGGCAGGTGGCAAGTTGGTCGGTCCCCGCGATATGTTCGACGATCCCAGCTTTGACGAAGCGCGTCACATGGCTAACATCGCTGCCGAGTATATGCGCCGTCACGGTCCTTTCGAACCACATCGCCTTCCACTTGAGGAAATGGAGTACACCACCATGCCTTATGTGATGAAGAAGCTGGAGGGAAGATTTACCGACCTTGAGTGAGCAAGCGAAGCTTCTGGTCGCCAGCAATAACCTGGGCAAACTCCGGGAGTATGCTTCACTGCTTAGCGGTCTACCCTTCGAACTCACCACCCTCGCCGGGGAGAGGATCACGGACGAGATCGAGGAGACCGGCTCAAGCATGGAGCAAAATGCGATTCAGAAGGCCACCGCATACGCTGCGCTGAGCGGGCTTATCACCCTGGCCGATGACTCCGGGCTGGAGGTAGACGCCCTAGACGGTGAGCCTGGATCGCTTTCCCGCCGCTATGCCGGGGAGAATGTCTCGGATATGGAAAGGATGGACTACCTTCTGGCAAAGCTTGACGGCGTGCCCTGGGAGGCAAGGGGGGCACGGTTCAGGTGTGTCATCGCTATCGCCACCCCAGAGGGCAGGGTGGAGACCTGCCAGGGTGTGTGTGAAGGCATTGTAGCGCTTGATTCTAAAGGCGAAGGGGGCTTTGGATACGACCCCATTTTCTATTTGCCGGAGCTGGATAAGAGAATGGCGGAGCTCACGCTTGAGGAGAAGAACAGGATAAGCCATCGGGCGAGGGCGGCGCAGAAGGCGAGGCCGATTCTGGAGCTACTGGGGGAGCAGAAAAGATATGACCAGACTCTCTGATTCCTTTCAACGTCCCCTGAACTACCTGCGAATCTCGGTCACCGACCGCTGCAATTTGAGGTGCACTTACTGCATGCCCTCCGAAGGCATCTCCTTGATGCCTCACGAAGATATTCTCAGCTACGAGGAGATCTGTATCGTAGCCCGGGCGGCGGCGGAGTTAGGCATCGTCAAAGTCAGGCTTACCGGTGGCGAACCCCTGGTGAGGGCAGAACTGACCAACCTGGTGGCTATGTTGGCCCGAATAGAGGGTATTGACGATATCTCGTTGACAACAAACGCCGTGCTTTTGCAGTGCTGTGCTGACGAGCTCAAGAGCGCAGGGTTGCGCCGCGTCAATGTCAGCCTTGATTCGCTTCGCAGCGATAGGTTTCAGCGAATCACTCGGGTGGGCAATCTGGACGATGTGCTTGGGGGCATTGAAGCTGCCAGGCAAGCTGGGCTTGATCCGGTAAAGACCAATACGGTTGTTGTCCGCGGCATGAACGACGATGAGGTTCTTGACTTCGCCCGGCTGACAATTGAGGATGAGTGGCACGTGCGGTTTATCGAGTACATGCCCTTCTCCAACGGTAAAAAAATGGATCATTTACTGGTGCCCGTGTCCGAGATGAAGCAGCGCATCGAGACTCTGAGCAAGCTGGAGCCCTCTCTTTCCAGCGGGGGAGGACCAGCCAGGTACTTTCGCCTTCCCGGAGCAAGGGGCACTATCGGCTTCATCAGCCCGGTCAGCGAGCACTTCTGCCGGTCATGCAATAGGCTGCGTCTCACTGCGGACGGTAAACTGCGTCCCTGCCTTTTCTCGGATACGGAAATCGACCTCCGGGAGCCCCTGCGTCAGGGGGCAGCCGCTGATGATATAAAGCGCTTGATCCAGGAGGCTGCATCGTGCAAACCCGAGGGGCATAAACTGAGAGCGGGAATCACCTGCGAGCGGTTCATGGTACAGATCGGAGGCTGACGGCTGAAATGATCGAGATCTATACCGACGGCGCATGCTTGGGAAGCCCCGGCCCTGGGGGATGGGCGGCGATTATCGCGAGCGATGCCGGCAGGCAGGAAGTAAAAGGGCGGGAGGAAAAAACGACCAGCAATCGGATGGAGATGACGGCGGCCATTAAAGGGCTGGCTCATACCCCGGTGGGGTCTGAGGTTAGAATCGAGAGCGACAGCCAGTATCTTGTCTATACCATGACTAAGAACTGGAAGCGCAAGGCCAACCTCGACCTCTGGGACGAGCTGGATAGGCTGGTGGCTGAGCGGAACGTGGACTGGATTTGGATCAGGGGACATGGTGGACATCCGGGGAACGAGCGAGCCAACATGCTGGCGAACGAGATGGCCGGCATTGTCGAAGAGTATCCCAGGCCGACCCACTTTGACCTCGAAGGCAGAGTCCACATGGTTGACATAACCGAAAAGCCGATAAGCGAGCGGGTTGCGGTTGCCAGGGGTACGGTGACCATGAAAGCGGCGACCCTGGAGTTGATAAAGCGGGGTGAGATGAAGAAAGGGGATGTTCTTGCTGTGGCCCAGCTTGCTGGGATCATGGCGGCGAAGCAGACCCCTCAGCTCATCCCTCTTTGCCATCCGCTGCCGATTACCAGCGTTGACGTGGATCTGAAACTGGACGAAAAGCGCTCCGCAGTGGAGATCGCTGCAACAGTCAGGACCACGGCGCAGACCGGGGTGGAGATGGAGGCTCTCACTGCGGTAACGGTGGCTGCGCTCACAATCTACGACATGTGCAAGGCGGTGGATCGGGCCATGCGCATCGATCACATACGCCTTGCCAGGAAGAGCGGGGGCAGGGGCGGGGAGATTATCCTCGAATGAGGCCTGGTTTGGCACAGAACACCTCCTCCGTCCCCCAGAGAAGGGAAGACAGGCGAAATAAGGCCAACCAGTGCACTCTAGGCCTCAAGTGCTACGCAATATCTTCCTTGCTCAATCGCAGTACTATCTTCTTATAAATAGTGCCTGATATGGCTATTGAATACCCGCTGGTGGGTGTGGTAAGGTCTGGACAGGGTAGTTGAGGATGAGGCAGGTGCCATGAAGAAAAGTAGAATCGGCGTTCTTACCGGCGGCGGGGACTGCGCCGGGCTGAACCCTGCCATCAAATGGGTGGTAAAAACTGCACTTGATGAGCGGCTCCAGGGTGTGAGAGGTGTCAGCTATCAAGTTCTAGGTATCAGGGACGGCTGGAAGGGCCTGATCTACGCCGAACCTGGAAGCAAGGACTACATTCAACACCTTGATGAAGAGATGGTAAGAACTTGGGATAGATACGGCGGTACTTCTTTGGGGACCTCGCGGACAAATCCCTACGATCCCAAGAATGATCAGTCTAAGAGAGTGTTGCAGAATATCGATAATCTTGGCCTGGATGTTGTAGTAGCTATAGGGGGAGAGGATACCCTGGGCGTGGCCTACAAGTTGTCCCAGACAGGCATTAATGTCGTCGGTATCCCCAAGACTATCGACAAGGACCTTCCCGGAACTGATTATACGCTTGGATACGATACAGCTTTGAATGTTATTACAGAAGAGGTTGACAGGCTGAGGAGCACTGCGGGTTCTCACAAAAGGATATTTGTGGTGGAGACAATGGGGAGGCACGCGGGCTTCCTGGCTTTGGAGGGTGGAGAATCGTGCGGAGCATACATCATCTTAATCCCGGAGTATGACTTTTCAATGGAAAGGGTGAGCGAGCTGCTTCTCGACCGAAAAAGGATGGGGTCCAGGTATAGCATTATCATGGTGGCAGAGGGGGCAAAGCCGGAAGGCAGCTCTGAGGTCGTGGCGGGGGATGAGGTGGATGGCTTTGGTCATAAGGCCCTCGGGGGAATTGGTGAGTTCGTGGCCAAAGAAATCCGCGAGGGTCGTGGGATGGACACGCGAAGCATCGTCCTGAGCCATCTGCAGCGAGGCGGCGCTCCATCTGCCTTTGACCGCAGGATGGGTCGCTATTTTGGCATCGCTGCCGTCGATTTGGTGGTGGAGAGGAATTTTGGTAAGCTAGTGAGCCTGACGAATGGCAAAATCACTGCTGTGCCTCTTGAGACGGTCATGGAGAAGCCGAGATCGGTAGATATTAACACTGAGTACGACACTGACAGATACAACGGGCGCCGGACCATTCTGAACCATGTCGCGGAGAAACAACATGCAAGAAGTCTGCGGTAGAATTGACTATCTGGTGGAAGACGCCGTCTTTGCCTCTGATGACCAGACAAAGGAAGAAGGCCGGCGGGCAATTCGGGAACTGGCGCTTGACCAGGGAATCTACCCCGCAAGCATTCAAGGCCTGTATGAAGCAGCAGGCAGAGGTTTATATAACGGCATGACAGTGCCGGCGATCAATATCCGTGGCATCACTTATAATGTGGCGAGGGCTGTCTTCAGGGCCGCTCTGAAAGACAGGGTTGGCGCCTTCATCTTCGAGATCGCCCGCTCCGAGATAGGATATACAGGCCAAAGGCCCGCTGAATATACAGCCTGTGTGCTGGCTGCCGCAATCAAGGAGGGATTCAGGGGCCCCGTTTTCCTTCAGGGCGACCACTTCCAGGTTAACCCTGGCAGGTATAGCGCGGAACCGGAAAAGGAATTGAACGCAATCAAAGAGTTGATTCGTGATGCAGTGAGCGCCGGATTCCTTAACATTGATGTGGATGCCTCAACCATTGTCGATTTAGAGAGGCAGAGCCTCGAAGAGCAGCAGGAGAAGAATTGTCAGGTCACTGCAGATATGACCGGGTTTATACGCGGTATCGAGCCCGAAGGAATAACCATTTCCGTCGGTGGAGAGATAGGGGAAGTAGGGAGGAGAAACAGCACGGTGGAGGACCTCAGGGCCTTTATGCCGGGATACCTTAGTCTGTTGGGTTCCGGTGTCAAGGGAATCTCGAAGATCAGCGTGCAAACCGGCACGGCTCACGGGGGGGTTGTCCTACCTGATGGGTCAATTGCAGGTGTTCAACTCGATTTCAACACTCTGGGAGAGCTGTCCAAAGCGGCGCGGGAGGAATATGGTATGGGCGGCGCTGTGCAGCACGGAGCTTCCACTCTTCCTGACGAGGCCTTTGATAAGTTCCCAGAGGTGGGCACATTAGAAGTGCACCTGGCCACAGGATTTCAGAACATTATCTATGACAGCCCGCATTTTCCCAGGGAGCTGTTGAACGTTATCTATAGGCATCTTTGGGATAAGTACTCTGCTGAGAGAAAGCCAGGCGAGACCGAGAAACAATTCCTATACAAAACTCGAAAGAAGGCGTTTGGCGATTTCAAAAAGGAAATGTGGAGCCTTCCTGAAGAGAATCTTGATGGGCTAAGGGAAACGCTCGAGGAGCGCTTTTCGTTGCTCTTCCGGAAACTCAATGTAGTTGAGACAGAGGAGCTGGTTGCCAGGTTTGTGTAAACCCTTCTCTTGAATCGAAGCGGTGGCGGCGCAAACGCCGCAGCATGATGCAGGCCAGTGGGCAGTTAACGGACGGAAAGGCGGTGGCTAGCTATATGGGCTGGATTTGGACCTTGGGCGGAACGTGCTTCGGGTATCGAGATGGAGACAAGCTCTGGGATCATGAGGGTCACCACGTAGGCACGTTCCAGGGAGATGAGGTCTACAGCCTGGATGGCCGCTACCTTGGCGAGATAAAGGAAAACCTCTTGATCATCAATCAATCCAAGCAGGCGCGCTGGCGCGCGATGTTCACGCCCTACGCGAAACGCGCTGGCAGGTCGAAACACGGTGATTATGCCGTATGAGCTAATGGGCGCCGGCTAGAAGACTTCCCCGCTCCCGAAGGACTACGAGGCAAATTCATAATAGCTGGCCGTGCCAAGACCGCGACTTCGCTCCCCTCAGCCCTGAAGGGCCCCTTAGCGCCATAGTATCGCAGGCTCGTTGCGGAGAGGTATGCGACGAAACCTGTGCCTGGGATACCCGATCATCATAGCCCCCAGGCACGTGTGACCCTCAGGGAGCTGCAGTGCCTCCATCATGCGGGGATAAGACATGGTACCCAAATGGAACCACCCGGCCCAGCATGCGCCCAGACCCTGAGAGTAGGCCGCCAGCTCCAGGGTGGTCAGGGCGATAGCGCTGGACTGCGGAGCCATAACATCATCCCGAGGCGCATGGGCTACGATGGCATGAGGTGCACCGCGCATTATCCTGTCTATCCCGCTGTCCCAGTCGTCCACGATGAGATCGAAGCGGAGGTAATCAGCCATTCCCGGCATTTCCTTGATTGCCAGGCGCAGCCAGTCCGCCACCAGCCCGGCGAGGCGCTTGACCTCCTTCGTGTCCTCAATAACAAGCCACTGCACCGGCTGCGCGTTGTGCCCGGACGGCGCGTGGCGGGCGATATCGATTAGCTTGGCCAGCATCTCCCGCGGCACTGGTTTTTTCTTATAGACGCGAATGGAGCGCCGCGACCGCAGTAGATGCTCCACCTGATCCGGAGAAGGAAGCAGCTTCTTCCTCACCGGGGCACAGTCCTCGGGCTTCATTGTCTCCAGCGCAATGGCGTCACGCGGGCACACGGCAACACAATGGCCGCAGATGATACATACCTCCTCGCGGCCCTCAACATAAGAAGGCAGTGCCTCGGGCTCCACAAGTTCAATGATGCCCGGAGGACACTCCAGCACACACATACCACAAGAATTGCATTTGTCACGGTCAACTGCTAATAGGCTCATTGTCCCTCCCCCAACGCTGTCATTACTCGGTGGTGGATACTCTAAGTGGCTGATCTGCGTCTGTCAAGTTCCCTCAGCGTCTTGGCTCACACTTCATCGGTGTCGAATTCGAGGTAGCCCATCGCCTCGATGCGCTGTGTGATGATTTCGCCATCACGCTGACGCTATTCTTGCCTCAATTGCTGTCACCCTTGCGCTGAGGTCGTCTATCTCGGCAAGATAGTCTCTTGCTGGTGGACGTGGCTTAGGCAATAAAGCTGCTTCCTCGGCTGTCGCATCTCTCCACTCAATTGCGTAGTCTGCTAGACTAGCGTGTTCACTATCATCCGTATCCATGATAAGCTCTGCCTTGTCAATCTCTACGCCATAGGCAAGAGCAGCATCATGTATGAGGTCAATTCCTCTAACAGAGTCAGTATCTTCTACTCTGTCCACTGGTAGCAAATATCTTCTCACAACCATCATCCTATCCTCTGCATCCCAAATTCCGGTGTTGTCTGTGCAACAGCTACTATATTCAAGGCTCCACCCGAATCCTGCCACACCCTACATTTCACATAATCATTGACTGCCATATCGTAGACACAACTAATTGCGAAAGCTCCCCCGTATCCACCACTACTAAGGCCCGCCGCCCTATTAAATCCCATCCAAGTAGTACCATTCATAAATATGCCACCCTCTCTTATACCAGTCGCATTTGCCGCCCACTCCACAATCAGCCATATAAGGTATTTTCCTGCTGTCTTACAGGTTAATCTATCATTATTGCTACTTGGGTCATGGATTGCGTCTGTATCATATCTCTCAGAGTTAAACGCAAGCGGGGTTGACGCGCCGCCGCTAGGAATAGACTGGTTAGCATTGTGGTAAACACGAGCACCCTCGGTATACAGACCTATATCGCCCCACGCTATGTCTGTGCCATCTGATTTCAGAACTTTGCCAGCAGCCCCCACTACCAATTCGTCCCACTTGGGGGTGGCGTTGCCATAGATGATAGAACCCCTCGTAACTGCGTCGGCTACGGAGTCATTATGGGTCGAGCCATCAAGGACAGCGTGAGCTGCTCCACCACCTCCACCCGCAGCTATGTCAAACCACTTCGAGTTCGTGGAGTCCCAGACTAACATTATGCCATCCTCAAGGTCATCCAGGTTTATATCAGCCTTGCCCTGTAGCCAGATATTTCCAGTATTATGCTTGACCACCACAGTTCGAGCGTCATTCTCAGCCCGAAGGATTATCAAGTTTACCGTCGTGCCGCCGTTGATGGTGTCCAGATCATCAGTTGCTGCGTCTCCCTCCGTATCAACGGTGTGGAACATCTGTGTGACCGTAACTGCTCCAGAGGCAATGGTAAGCTCGGTGGCAGCCTTCATCAGGAAGCCAAGCATATTGGTAAATTTGTTGCTCTGGCAGTCGAGATCGCCGCCGAGCTGGGGGGTGACATCCTCAACCACGTTCTCCAATTTCTGCCCCAGCTCCTGGTCGATGCCGTAGAGGTGGGCAGTGAGGTTGTCCACGTTGTCTGCCTCGGAGGGTGTTGTGGTGGGCGTGTAGTTGGTGGGGTTCCAGTCGATATCCAGCTTGTCACCATCTACTTCGTCTGAGGCTCCTGTAACATGGTCTGTCGCATGGCTAGACAAGGCGTACAGCACCTCTCCAGAAGCAGAAAACACTTGAAGGCCGTTACCCGATAGCAGCAGCGAGCCACCATTGGCCTCAAGAGTCAAGTTTTCGGGGATGATTCGCCTTGAGTTAGTGCCGTCCCTTTGCACATAGAGGTTGACGGTGCGAGCAGACGAATCGGTGTTGACAAGCGTTATTGATTTGACAATGGCAGTGGTGGATGCAGGAGTTGTGTAAAGGGTTGCCTTGCTACCCGCTAGCTGTCCATCGGCAAGGGCCTTCACATCCACGTTTCTGGACGAGTCTACCTGCGCCCCGTTGATGGTATAGTCCACCACGTTAGCAGCAGAGGCATCGCCCTCAATTAGGTCAGCGGCTTCAAGTGTTATCATCTAAACCCCCATAAAAGCTAGTATTCTGGCATTGTTGTCCGCACCAGCGGATGATGTCGCCCACTTTATGCCGGTGGCCTGAGTCGGGTCCGCCGTAAGCACCTGTCCATCAGTGCCAACGGCCAGCCTTGTGGGCGTATTGTCGGCGGTGGCGGCGATTATGTCGCCCTTGGCATCCAGCAGGCTCTCAAGCACGTAGCCGCTGTGGGGGTCAGCGGCGGCATAATGGTCTTCAAGCGCGTCCCTGACAGCGTCCTTCGAGGGGGCAACATCGGTAACGCCATTCCAGCCCGCGGGATCATAGGGTGTATTGTCAACAGAGGCAGCCTTGGCCTCGGCATCGGTGTATTTGGCATGGTGGTCTGAGGCTCCGACCCCGGTTAGGCTACTGTGCGCCTTCTCTGATAGCTGAGCCAGCCTGGTAGCAGTTTCCCCTCTTGCGCTCTCTTCCCAGGCAGAGCCTGTATCTCGATACAGAATCCTGCTATCCGTCGCCCAGTAGAATCGGCCTGCTGTCCCCGCAGCAGGTTTGCTTGCGTCTAAGCCTGTCCTAAGAAGCCCATAGACCTCATCATTGCCAGTCTTGGCATGATGGTCACTTCCCCCGATACCGTCTAGGTCGGCGTGGTCAGCTACTGCTACTTTTACCCAACTTGTCCCGTTATCCCGATAGAGAATATGCTCATCCGTAGTCCAGAAAAACCTTCCATCAATGCCAGCAGCAGGACGATTCGCCAGTGCGCCAGCAAGGAGTGGATATGCTCTAGGGTCAAGTGCTGAATCTATCTCATCACTAGCCCCATCAGTGTGAGTGTTTTCATGCGCCCCCGGAGCTGGCGGCTCTTGAGGCACGCCCCATAGCCCCACCAAGATGCAGTCATCCGGATTGCTTGGATCAAGCGATAGAAGCACTACTGAGCGACCAGCAACCATATCGGCTCTATTAAGTGCAGCAGATACCGTTACGTTATCAAGCCACACGCTCAGACTACCAATGACCTGAACACTTGCCTTGTACGTATCGCTGTCGAAGGCTTTGAGTATGCCCTTTCGAATCATCACACCCTTCCTTCCCATACCCTTCCTAGGAAGGGTCACACCGTCCCCAGAATGGCAGTTAAGGAGTAGATGCCTTTAGCTGGCACATAATGGTGGTTAAGACCTAAAATCCTTCGCTTTGCCGAGCTCAGCCCCGCACGTGAATCTGTGATTTCAACCACGTCATACAGTTCTTGCCCGCAGTTCAGTGGGACTATGATATGCCCTGAAATGGCTCTGATAGCCGCCTCCCTGAGCATGGCATCGCCTCTTTGATGAGCCTTAGTTGTCGTATCAAGGTTTGTGTCGTACGCTTGAGCAAGTTTATCCCAGACCAGCTCAACCTCATCCCAGTCCCAATCCTCGGTGAATACGCTATCTCCAAAGGCCTGCGCCCGATTAACCTGCTTCACATACTGCCTGTAGATCCCTTCGTGGATTGCGTGGTCTGTGCCATACGTGTAATCCGTGCTATCTGAGGTTTGCGGATGTTTAAGATACCCGTAATGCCCCCTGAAGAATAAGACATCCTCAACCATTGCCAGAAGCCTAAGCACTGTCGTCTTGCCGCTCTCTCTGGGATAGATTGTGAATGTTGGATACTGGGCTGTAATCGCCGAACTGCTGCTGAAGGATGAGAACTCAAGTCCCGCCCGGGCAAAGATGAAGTTTAGCAGTTGGAATATGTTCTTGTCCCCAGATGCCCATAAGAATTGTCGCCTAGCCTTCCACTCTTCAAGTAATCCCCAACCATCCACAGCATGAAGAATGAACTCGGCTCTTCCTCCAGAGGAAGAGTATTCCCATCCCGTTATCCAGTGAGCAAGCCCCGTTGAGTGCTCAGGCGATGATCCCGCCGTCGTGTGATACCCTGGTGAAAATTTGATCTCTGAGCCGAGCCTTATTGCTTCGTAGGTATCACCTGACTGGCCAATATCGGCAAATCGGCCATCATCGTTTCTGAGGACGATGGTAATACGTCCTGACGTTTCATTGGTCAGGGCTTCTATTTGTAGGACGCTATCGGTGATCTCAACACTCCCCGCTGATACCGAAGCTCGCCACACCCCATCAGGCCGTGTCAGCCAAATGCTGGGGCTCTTGTGGCACATGGCCAGGCCGTAGTCGCTGGATAGGTTGAAGGGGACGGGCTCGCGCCACAGGTTGTCGATGAAGTCGGCGGTTGCCAGGCTGTGTGTCCAGTAAGGGCGGTTGTAGGGCTCGTTGCCCGAGTAGGCCTCGACGAAGAAGGCCCTGAAGACATCGGGCATATCGAGGGCGGGAAACTTGAAGGCGATATCGCTGTCTGTCTCTGCGATCGTGAGTTCTTTTAATGATGACCAGTTCCCCACGGCTGCGGAGTAGCCATCCCCCAGGACACAGGTACAGACGATGGGCCTCATGGTAGTGGCTTGTGTGCCTGTGACCACGATGTTCCAGTCGCCCATGTAGGTAACTGCGACGCCGCTGATCGAGTTCATCGAGTTTGTCCAGGCAGCCGCAACTTCCCAGGTATTGTCCTGCTCAAAATCAAAATCGTGAATCCTTACATGCCGCAACGTGTCAACTGGCTTTAGTCGAACCCTGGCCCTGGTTACCATTTGGCTCGGTGTTACAGCGTGTTCTGTATACGCACTCGTTGCGGCGTCGCCCTCGTAGACATCATGCCAAGCATCACCATAATAAGCATCTATATCGATCTGCGCCCCAGCTCCAATGTTAGAGGCATAATAGCGAACCTTGGAGCAAAGCAATGCAGCATGGGTAAACTCAATGAAAGAAGACCACGTATCCTTTCTTACATTTGCATCGTAGCCAAATGTACCTGTGTCATCATCGTAGGTTTGCACCTCGTTATACCATTCGCCACCTGGATCACTGTGCCCCGTTGGGCTTACCCACGTAGCAGCAGCGGTAGCATCGTAGCGGCGGCGATTGATATTTGTGCCATCCCAATACAGGACTATCGCTTCATTGGCATTCTTGAAACAGGCAGCCAGGCGGAAGTCTGCTGTTCCGTCGATCCCGCCCATATTCAGCCAGCTACCAAAACTTGCCCCGTTGTCAGTACTCACAGATAGGTACAAAATCCCATCCGTGCCGATTCTCCATGCATGAACATTTGCTGCATAGGAGCATAGCGCCACTGCATATGCCGTTACCCCCCAGTCCGTCCACTGGGAGTAATCAGAGCTCTCGTCAGGACTCGTAACCCGCTGGCGATAGAGTTCGTTTGTACTAGGGTCAACACGGAGTCTTATCAGCGAGCCGTCGCCGGGCATGCAGCAAGCGTGGAATGAATCACTCTCGCTGCCTTCGTAGAGCCGAGTCCATGATAGGCGCGTGATCCCGCCTATCTTCTCAAACACCTCGACCTTAGGGTGAGGGCGGGCTGAGCTGGACTTCTGCGCTGCAGTTAGGGTGGATGATAGTGTCCTCATTTAGAGTTCTGGGGCACCCGTGCCGTGCCCCTACCTCCTTACCAGAAGACGTGGCCTAGAATAATGCCGATCGCCTGGGCTATGAGCAGCCATAGAAGGGGATGCCTGCGCTGGCTGGCTCGGATTATGTACGTCCAGGGACGGCCTCCTATTCTCGACCACAGGGCTCGGTATAGTCGTTCGATCATTAGACTGGGATGGCGAGCTGGTTGGGCAGAGGCTTTCCCGCCTTTCGCTAGATGGCGGCAAGCATCTCGGCTTTCTTCAGCTTTTCCTCCGGTGATATCGGCTGGTGCGGTAGCTCCTCGACCTGGCGCTCGATTGCCGCCCAGCGCTCTGCTCGGGTTCTGGTTCTTGCCATGTAGTTTGCTCCCTTCAGTCTTTCTTCCACCCTCACCCTTTAAGGGAGAGGGGACTACGGTGGTTCTTCTATGGCGGGGCGTTGCCTCGCCCCTACGGGCCGGTAACGATTGATTTGGAGACCGGCGTTGTGGCAGGAGTATAGAGTTGCCTTACTCTGACCCTATTGGTGCGCCCCAGGCGCCTGAGTTCCTTGCGAAATCGAGTGAGTAGCTCGCTGCCTTGCTTTTGGTATGTTTCGGCGGTGTCAGCTCCACCAACGTTGACTCGGTTGATGGCGTAGTTGGCCCACTCCAGCAGGGCGTAGGCGGCTGCTCCTAGCGCAACCAGGTCTTCGTGCTGCGTGGGTATGGTGGAACTGGAGGCGTCCAGGGTGTGGAGCTTGCCGTAGTAGATCCGCGCATCGCTGCCGTCTGGCACAATATCTGAGAGGATGGTGAGGGTGTCTTGCCAGAGAGCGAATCGCCGATACGTTGGTGGATAGCTGCCGATGGGATACTCCACGGTCTCGATCATCACTCTGTTGGAGAGTTGGGCAATGTCGACATCACGGCTGCTGGCGGTGGTAGCGATGTCTGCCGTGTCCTCCATGGGCAGCGCCTGGGAGAATTGGCTGACGGCGTGGGCGATATGGCGGTCGAGCTCGTCATCAGTCCAGCGATAGTTAGTGGCGTCCTCGTCGTGGAGGTCTCTTCGAATGATTGTCCGCATTTCTGATAGGTTCATGATGGCTCCTTTCCGCTGCCACAGAGCGGCAACGCTACAGCCCCGCTGCTCTCATCTTCCTGACGGGGCGGTGGGGGGAGTGGGGGCGGGAGGAACCTTGCCCTCACTAGCCCCCCTGCCACATTCTGTATGAACGCTCGTGGCTCAGGGAGCACGAGCGCTGCTTTAAGGCTCTAGTCACGGACGCCGATGAGCTTGGCGAGCTTCAGGCTGTTGAACAGGGCAAGTGAGCAATACCACTTTACCCGGGTCCTGGTGGCGTCCTTGCTCTCCAGACTGCCGACTCTCTCCACCTGCAATGCACCGGGGCTGGTCAGTCCGCACATTGCGCCTTCGCCAAACCGCAGCGCGTAGATTGTTGAGCAGTCGGTGGAGCCGCCCACCGTCTGTGCATCGGAGATCCAGTCGTTTACGCCGATGGGGATGCCGTCGTAGAGGCTGACGAAGTTGCCGAACTGGTCCTGCGTCATCTCTATCGAGCCAAGGTTCCGCTGCAGGGATGTGAGCTTGCGCCGGCTGCGCTTACTCATCAGGAGCATGTTGGGCTTGCCGCCTTTGATCAGGTCGATGAGCTCATCCAGCTTGGTCAGCGTAAGCGTCCCGCCGTTAGCACCCATGCTGATTTCTTGGCTCGCGTCGCAGAGTAAGTCAAGGCCGTCGAACTCGTTTGTGCCGCTGGAGTCGCCATTGATGAAGGTGTCATCGAACTTCTGCTGCACTGCCTTTGCCTTGAGCTGGATCACCGCGGCCTCCAGGTCCTGGATGTTGCTGCGGGTGGCTGCCAGGAAGTTGTCTATGTCAGCGTCCCCGCCGAGGATTGTTAGCGTGGCCGTCTTCTGTGTGAAGGTGGGAGTGGACTCTGCCCAGGTATCGCCGACAGCGTAGAAGGCAGCTGTGGCTGCTTCGTTCTCCTGGTTGTAGGTCAAGCCGTTGCCCACGATCTCGATG
Organism: Dehalococcoidia bacterium; assembly: GCA_004376205.1. Lineage (GTDB taxonomy): Bacteria > Chloroflexota > Dehalococcoidia > SZUA-161 > SZUA-161 > SOKG01. The sequence continues at coordinate 25,954 of SOKG01000105.1, forward strand.
AACGGCAGTACCTGGAGTACCGGGCTGTCATAGATTATGGTTTCAATGACTCCCTGCAGCAGAATGTCGTTGGATAGTTTGGATGCCTCTGCTAGTGTAAGTGCCATCTTCCTTTCTCCTTAGTTGTATTGATTTGTTGTTGCCACGACTCTATGTCATTGTGAGGCACGGAGTGCCGAGGTGACCTGAGGGGTTGCGCTGAGATTGACACGCTGCACCTTCCCCTTCACTTCGTTCAGGGTGGGGACTTCGGCTCGCAATAACAGGCATGACATACATGTCAGTCCCTTTAGGTCCGCTGCCTCGCCAGGGCCTGGGCAATCTTCTCTCCTGGGGGAAGCGCTGACAGGTCGGGCGGCGTCCGCGGCGGTGCCCCTGCGGGTATACTCCTTGCCGCCACCTCACTCTCAAACTCCTGCCTGACCTTGGCTACTATGCCCTGCGCCAGTTCCAGGGAGGCGTCGATTTCTTCCACTGTCTCCCCTTTGAGCAGCTCCTCGGGCACCCCAGGCGCCGAGGCCATGACTGCGGCGCGGTATTTAGCTACTGCGCCTACCAGTGAGTCCTTGAGGGCAGCCAGTTCACTATCTCTGGAGGCGATGCCCTCCTCGAGCTGTCCTATTCTCCCTTGCAGCTCTTCGTTCACCGCTTTCCAGTCTATCTCTGTCTCCTCGTTACCCTGAACCTCTGCCTCTCTCTCCGCGTCCTTGGTTTCCTCGGTCATGTTTCACCTCCTTTCGCCTTATCCTTCTATGCCAATGCGGCGCAATAATAGAACATTAGTTCTTTTGCTGTCAATAGGAAAATGTCGCTTTGAAGGAAAGGCGAGTCTGGTACTCTTCAGGTTGAATAAACTTGACAAAAGAGTATTTATTACTTAGAGTAGTCGCAGTGTTGGCAAGTACGGTGTTGCTCTTTGTGAAGCTAAGTAAATGACATTCGTACTTCTGGTGTTGATTGGCTATTTGATGGGGAGCATCCCCAGCTCCTATCTTTCCATGCGCTACTTCGCTGGCACTGATATCCGTGCACTGGGTACGGGCAACGCCACGGTGACGGCTGTGCTGATGCACGGGGGGAGACGCCCCGCCTTAGCGGCCCTGGTGGCCGAGATGGCCAAGGGCGTGCTTTGTGTTCTCATCGCCCATATCATGGTGGGCGAGGTTTGGGCCGCCCTGGTTATCCTGGTCGCTGCCGTCTTCGGCTGCAGCTGGAGCATCTGGTTAAAGGGTGGTGGTGGCCAAGGACTGACCATCGCGATGTCAGGCCTGGCCCTGCTCAACATTCTGGCTGTGCTAATTATGGGGGCCTTCTATCTTCTGCCGATGGCGGCCACTAAGCGTTATCTGCTGAGCAATCGGATGTTCCGTCTATCTGTCCCTGTAGTACTGGCGTTATGGTACGGCTCCTGGGAATATGGTCTCGCCGGAGGCTTATTGGTGATGCCATCCTTCATCAAGCAGTGGGCCACGGGCGATGATGTGCTCGAGGCCAGAAAGGCAGAGGGCGTTAGCCAAGGCAGCGGAGCTTCGTAGATGTTTTACCAGCAGTTAATCTCTTTTTTGCTTGTCGGCATTCTGCTTAATCTCCTGTTGAACCTCAGGGCTCTGAGGAAAGCCAAAGGTGACGGTGAACTGCCCGATGCTCCACCTCCAATCTCCGTGCTCATTCCAGTGAGGAACGAAGAGGACAACATCGGGACCTGTCTTGAGTCTTTGCGACGGCAGGACTATCCAAATGTTGAGATACTCGTGCTGGATGATGCATCGACCGATGGTACCGCTGATATCGTAGCTCGGATCGCTGCTGAAGACCCCCGGGTGAGGCTGCTGCAAGGGCAACCGCTGCCGTCAGGGTGGGCAGGCAAGCCCTTTGCCTGTCAACAGCTAGCCAACGAGGCTCGAGGCTCCTGGCTGCTGTTCACCGATGCCGATACGGTGCATGCCCCCGCGGTTCTACGCCATGTGCTGTGTGCTGCTCTTGGCTCCGGGGCTGCGCTTATCTCCGGCTTCCCTCATCAGCGAACTACCTCGATCTGGCAGAAGATGGCTATCCCTATTATGTTTTACTTCATGATCCTCTGCTGGATGCCACTCTGGTGGATGCAGCGCTCGCGGCGCACCCTGCCCTCGGTGGCCATTGGGCAGTTCATGTTCTTCTCGGCCCAGGAGTATCGAAGCATCGGTGGACATGAGGCCGTGAAGTCGCGCATATTAGAGGATGTCTGGCTGGGGAGAGAGATGGCGCGGCACCACTACCGGCAGCTAACCCTGGACCTGTCACCGTTGGTCTCCTGCCAGATGTACCGTGAGTTCGGCACCATGTGGGATGGCATCAACAGATGGCTCTATGTCGCAGCCTCGCTGTCTATCTTCGCTTTCATCGGGATAGTGGGCGTGGTGCTGCTCCTGTTTCTAGCGCCCTTCCTATGGTTGGCTCACGGTTTGCTGCTGGCGCAGCCTGCCTTTGGCTGGCAGGTGCTGGTTATGCTCCAGGTGGCTATTTTGTATCTGGCGCGGTTTCTGGTGGGCCGCCGCTTCTCTCAGTCCAAGTCATCCGTCATTCTGCATCCCATCGGCATGGCTTTCCTGCTGCTGGTTTGCCTCTATGCCAGCTACCGGCATCTGAGGGGCGCTGGCATCAGGTGGAAGGGGCGCGTGTACGGCCCTGAGTCTCAGATAGGCTAACGCAATCCTATTCCTGGTCAACGTCAGCTATTTTTATCTGCCCGAAGAGCCCCATGTGGTCATCCTTTATGACTGCTGCTCCCTTCAGGCCCTGTATGCGCCGAGCAAACTCCAGTGCTTTGGGGATATCGCCTGCCGAGCTAACCCGGTTGCCTATTGCTGTGGCTGCAGCGTCCGCCAGGGAAGTTGATGGGGAAAACACGATGACCGCATCAGCTACGCCGAAACTGAGGGAATGCCCCACCGACCCCGACGAGGTACAAACGCCCAACGGGGTTTCCTCAGGCTGGATGGCGAAGGCAATTTTTCCAGTGAGGGTGGATCCTCCAGCGTAGACGCCTATGAGCCGTTCCTTCGAAGTCTTTATGAAGATATCTCCCCCATTTTCCACAATGACCTCGTCGGAAAAAGGCAGGAGGTCTCTCCCTACCCTTTCAGCTATGGCGCCGGCGACTGCTGCCATAGGGCCTACGCCCACCTGCTGGGCAGCATCAGCCATTTCTCTCACCAGGGACGGGGCGTTTTTCTTGACCGATAGAGGTTCAAGTGAGATGGCGAAATGGGGATGTGATATGATGTACTGCTCGAGCTCAGCGCGGCATTTTTTGGTTGCTGCTAGCGCCTTGGCCTTCAGGTCGCCCCTGGCCCTGATGAGCAGATCGGTTTCCTTGACTTCTACCGAAAAAGAAACCAGGTCCTTATCGCTGACCCAGTGTCTATAGGTTCTCGGCGCATACATTCCTAGAGACGCACTTCCATAGCCCTGACCGGACATGGCTTGATACAAAGCTCGCAGGCTATGCACCTGGTGTGCTGGAAGTCAACCCGCCGGGTTGTGGGGTCGACACTGAAGGCATCGACGGGACATATCGTGACACAGGCTCCGCAATGGGTGCACCTGTCCTCATTGCGAGACACATCCTGGGCCAATGATTGCAGTTCTACTCCCACCTCGGCCAGAAAGCGAACCGCTTCATCATAATCCTTCTTTTTGCCGCTGAGCTCCAATACCAGAAGGCCTTCCTCATTGGGGGTGACCGAGGCCTTCAGAATATTGAACATGAGATCATAGTCCTTGACCAGTCGATATATTATCGGTTTATCGACAAGCCTGTGTGGGAATCGTAGCACAACCTTTCTTGCCTTAGTCACGTCATGGCTCCTTCCGCTCAGCCTTCTTTCTCGAAGGGGCGGTCCTGCATAGGCTTGAAGACTATCCCAGACTCGACGCTGGGCAAAGGCGCCACTGGCTCGGTGAGATAGAACCCGCCCTTTTGAATCCAATCCTTGAGGGTGTTGGCGATTTCAACCGCTCTGGAATAGCTCGAAAGCGAGGCGGTGGGCACCTCTTTGCCCTTGACCTTAATCTTGCCGCTCTTGAGCTGGGCGTAGGTCACCTCTCCCAGAACATCTGGACTTCGCTGAGGGTACGCCTCGAAGTAGTCCACGATGGGGGCGAAGACCTCCTGGTCGGTTACCGCGGTGTAACTGAGTATCTCTTCAGAGAGTATCGGTATGGGGACGCCCAGCCCGACGGTTAGAGTAGTGCCGTACCCGACAAAGCTCGTCCCGACCAGCCACTGTGGCTTCATCTCCTTCAGGGCCCCTATCACCGCTAGCGTCCCTGCCGGCCGACGGGGCACCCCATTGTCGGTACGTGGAACGCTGGGGTTGTGCTGCGTGCCCTGCCAGGCTACATAGCCGGTGCCTCCCCCGAGGAAGATCCTGGTGCCAATCCCGATGGTCTTATAGAGGGGGTCGTTGAGCAGAGGCGAGAGTTGTCCTGCGGAGCAGTAGTTGGCGTTGCCCAGGTTGGGCTTCAACACCCCCATATAGGTGTAGATCGTTCGCTCTCCCAGATTGACGGCTACATTGTAGTTCTGATAGGCGTTTCTGATATTGAAAAGTACCGCCTCATTCATGCTTTCCAGGTTGATCCAAGTTTCGACTTTCCGCCTCGGGTAACAATCGGTTCCATACGCGGTGATCACCAGCCTGATGTCCTTGCCGGCTACCAACTCCTCGATTACATGGCCGCCGCCGTAGTTGAATTCGCCGGGGTGGCTCCTGTTTCTGGGGTCGTCATCTGGAGTGGCGCTAGCGCCGATGAAGATATCCACGGCCGCAAGGCCGGCATAGGCCGGCACTTCGTTCAGGTAAACGTGGCCTCCGCCGACTTTGATGCGCGGCTTGGAATGTCCCAAGTTGAAATAGGCTCCTGACGAACACATGGGGCCGAAGGTGCCTGTGGTCACCACATCGACCTCTTTGGCGGCCTTGGCGACGCCCTTCTTCTTGACTAGGTCGATGACCTCCTCGGCGGTAACTACCACTGCCTGGCCCTTGGCGATCTTCTCATTGATTTCGGCGATACTCTTCGTCACCTCATGCGCTCCCGTCAGAACTGATCAAAGTCTCTGAACCTTAAGCATATTGCCCGAAATAGAGAGGCTTGTCAACCTTATCGAAGGTTACGTGGCGTTACTCCCCTTTCCAACTTCACCCTCAATTCCAATTTTGCAATTGCATTCTGCACGGGCATGCGTCTGCCTCGGCAGACCGAAGGGTCAAAGGGAAGTGACCGGAATTCCCCTGTCAGTCTTGTCTGGGTTCGTAGGCTGGGGGATCAGGGGACAGGGCTGGACTGGCTGCATTGCTAAGCTAGTGAATTTTTATTGCGATCCTGAGTGTCAAGTGTCCCCGTTGTAGACTTACGCTGTTCACTTCACTTCACGTTGCCTCACCTATCCTCCAAGTCTTGGTACAAAAGTACTGCTATCTATTGACATTACCTAACCAAAGTACTATAAAGGAAGTAAGCCGTCCAAGTAGTTCGAACACGAACTACTACCTAGGTAAATCGCGTTGAGAAGTAAATCTGTTCTTGGCCCTTTGATAATGCTGGCTACATAGGCTTTGGTGAAGAGACTCACTACGTAGGGTGAATAGTCGAACAGAGCGTGAAGAGAAAACGCTGCATGGAATAATGTTGGCAGCGGAACCATCGGCGTGCCTTCTCAGGCATCAAGTAGGCTGAGGAGTTCCGCTCGGTAGTGCTAGGGCACTAGCTCTAGCTTCGTTCATAAGTGGGGAAAGGGAGAAAAGTATTGCTGTCAAGAATGCGACTGGAAGCTAAATCTGACAATTTTCAAGCTGGGATCGTATTCTGGCTGGTCTTATACTTGTGTCTGAATGTTGGAGATGCTTTCTTAACAAACAGAGCCTGTGCCCTGCTGCAGTCAGCAGGACTCGAGGGAAAAATGGCTGAAGCTAACCCGATCCTGCAACCCCTGGCTGGATCGTGGATAATCATGGTGAAAGGTTTTCTCGCCTTGGCTGTCATGGTGGTAGCCAACAGATTCGCTAAGATACCCTTGAGGAGAATGCTTATCTGGGCTTGTTTGGCCTTGGTGCTAATCTGTATCTGGAATGCTAGCTCAATAGGGCTGGTATAAGCAACAGGAGAACATCTGCTCGTCTGACTGTAGCCATATCAATAATATTGTCAACGGTCTTAATAGCCCCCGCTGCTGCCCAGACCATAGCTCCAGCAATCACAGCCTGAAGCGAAAACCACCGTTTTCATCTCCCTTTGGTTCGAGGAAGGGGTATTTTCTCTTCCTCCTCCAACCAGCGTTGAAACTCGGCGTCGGGGTCCTCGACGCCTAGCTCGTCCATGGCCCTCCGTCGCGAGTGGACTCCGGTGCTGATCAGTATCTCCTCGTCCCGCACCAGCCGCCCCCTGTCCTGGGGCAGTATCGGCCCCCAGATAATCCGGGAGCGGTAATGTCCAAAGCTTTCCCCTGTCATCCGCTCCAGGACCCTGAGGATCAGATCGTTGCGACGCCGGTACACTGCCGTCCTGATCAATCGCTTGCGCCTAACCTTCTGTAGCAGGGGATGAAGCTCCATCTCCAAAGCGATCCCGGAGAGGCCGCGCTGGTTGTCGCCGAAGGCAGTCCGTGGCGACTCGGAGAGGTCGTGCAGCGTGCGGTAGAGCAGGTCTATGTAGTCCGCGTGTAGCTTTACCCCTCCTCCCTGAAGCAGGTCCAGCAGATATGCCTTTGCCTGCTCCGGGATCTCCCACACCGCTCCCGGCTGCACCGCTATGTCCTGGGCGTTCTCGATGTTCTCCAGCACGGCGATGGGGTTTCCCGACAGCTCGAGAATCCGGGAAAGCTGCGACAGCGCCCGGTTGAGTTCCCGCGCCGGCTCTATAATCGCCGGGATGTCGGAGACTCCCCAGAACTTCTTCGGCTCCCTGGTGTTGGGGAAGATGACGAAGGGAATGAAACCGTAGGGATTGGCCTTTCGTTCGAACAGCAGGTCGTCGATCCAGAGTTCGAACTTCCTGTCCGTCCACACCTCGACGATGGTTGATCGGGGCTTGCTGGCGGTAGGGGCCATCCTTCCTCGGAAGGACGCCCCTGCGTTGTAGAGGAGGCGGACCTCATCGGCTGAAAGCTGGTAACGGCTGGCAACTCGCCATACCCGGGTGACGTCGTCTCCCAGCCACCAGACGAATATCCCCTGCACATCGGGCGCTGATACCCGAACCCGCTTCTCCTGGGAATCCCAGGTTACCTTGAAGCAGCCGTCCCCCAGGATTGCCGCGTCGATCTCGGTGTCGAAGTCGAGCTGGTCCAGGTTGTTTGTTTCGTATACCCTGTATATAGCCTCCTCTGCCCTACGTGCTTTCTCCTTGTCCTCGGGCGAGACTGGGTCGATGGCGAAGCTGAGCCCGCTCATCAGATAGCTCGTCGCCTTGTCAACAAAGACTCTGGCGTAGTTGAAGGTGAGCCGGCGCTCCCGGTGCCGAAGGTGACCGAGCCACTGTAGCCCGTTATAAAAATCGAGATTCTCCCTGTAGGCCTTGAGCCGGTCGAGGTCCATGCGGCTTATCTGCTGGGGCAGGGTGGGATTGGTGGTCGCAGTCTCCTGGGCAAGGCCATGCTTTACTCCTATGATGTCATTCACTGGATGCCCTCCTGATGATTCGTTGCACGGTGCGTTTGCCTACACCGAAGCTTTTCGCCAGCTCGGCGACGTTTTTGCCAGCCAGCGCTCTTTGCCTTAGAAGCTCCTTATCTCGCAATCTCGTGGCTGTCCGTCTTCCTCCTGTCTGCTCGTCGTAGCGGCAGTGGGTCAGAGGGCACTCGAGGCAGGATGGAAAAAGGTCGCATCCTTGGTCGCAGTAGTCGAAATAGTCGGGCAGCAGATCGGCGATTGGCTCGACGTCACCCCGATTCCCTCGCTTTTCCGTCTTAATCTCGGAATGACGGGCTTCATTCCTCATAGTTAACCTTCTCCCAAAATCCCCCTCGAGCCCCCCTTTAGCAAAGGGGGATAAAGGGGGATTCACAGCTGCTCCTCCCTCACGCGTCCATGGGCCGATCTGGGTGTGTACCGTGCCGCCTCCACCAGCAGGGCGAGGCTGGCCAGGAAGTCATCGTGGCCGGCGGCTGGGTCGACATAGAAGTTCATCGTCTGATTGGGCCTGAAGTTGCTCTTGGCTTTCGCCATCTGGAACCAGAACTCGCGGTACTCCTCCGACCCATCATGGGCATACATCTTGACCCGCCCGGAGTTTATCGCCGCCAGGAGGTCGAAGCCCAGCTTGGATTTGGACGCCTGGGTGAAGGTGAAGGGGTTTACCACCGACTTACCCAGGGCTCTGGAGAGAAAGCTGGCAACTCCGGCGCCCACCCCGGTGGCGTCCACCACTGCCCTCCTCACCCGCCACACGTTCTTGAGCAGGTCTACGAGCTGGGGGTAGAGGGTGGGGTGGGGCTTGCCCGTCCACCAGTAGTGCTCCGCTATTCTTATCTTGGGCCCTATGTCGCCACTCTGTGGCGACATAGGGAATTCAAGCTCCCCGATGGTGACCACTGTCGAGTCCTGCCTGGGCTTCAGGGCGCGCAGTGCTGCGTCCTCTCCCTCTTCCGCCTCCCCGGCCAGGTCTATCCCGGCGACATAGACTCCTGCCCCGTCGGGATTGCGGCGTCGGTTGTGCCTCCCCTGTAGCTGAGCCATCTGACCCGGGTTCAAGAACCCACCGCCGCCATGTATCGGCTTGAGACAGTACTGCGTCTGAAACAGGGGATGGCTCTCCCCCAGCCGCTCCCTTTCGCCCTCAACGTAACGAAGGTAGTCCGCGTTATACTTAGCCACCTCCTCCCAGTCGTAGCGGAAATGGCGTTTGATCCCGTCCTTCCTCTCCAGTTCGAGATTGAGCTGCTTCACCTCCTCGAGGAGCGTAGAATCATCCCAGGTAGTGCCGTAGTGAACCGTGGTCACGTTTGTCGCTGCCCCCATCGGCCTGAATTCCTTACCGTACTTCTCCTTGGACACATCCTGCGACTCGTCCACTTCCAGGAGTATGTGCGCTGTATTCCCCACCACATTCGCCGATTCGTCGGCGGAGAGGAAGATCTGCCTGGCGTTCCCCAGCCTCACGATATAGTTCATTTCCGTTCTCCACACGCCTGCATAGCCCCACTGGTTGAGCCTCTCTTTGAGGCGCATCATGGAGATAACCGTCTGTGGCTTGAAGGTCGGGGAGCATTTTATCGCGTTGCCTCCCCGGGCGATAAATAGGGTGAGCAGCAGCACTTCGAGCTGTGCTGAAAGCTCGTTCTTGCCCCCCTGCCGCGCGATCTCCACCGAGAAGGTCAAACCCTTTCGGTTGAGTACGCTATCGGCAACTGCTTTCGCCACTTCCAATTGATAAGGCCTCAGAGCTATCATAGTTCGAATTGCAATTCCGGCCTCAGGGCAGGTACTTGATACCCAGGGGTATTGCCAGGCCCTGTAGAACATTGCCTATGGCACTGCTCAGGGCATTCTTCTGATCGGCGCTGATCCTATAACGGGTCATCACCAGGCGGGCCAGGGCGTTGGTTGCCGCCATGATCAGCTTCACGTTCTCCGGGTCGTTTTCCAGGAGGGACTTGATCTTTACCCTGAGCAGGGCGATCTCATCGTCAATGCCCTCGACGCCCTGTGCCAGCTCGAAATCCAGCAACTCGGCCTCGTCCAGCGCCCTGGAGTACAAGCCCCGTTTAGCGCTGTTTTGCTTGGCCTTGGCGTTGCTTTTTCCCTTTCTTGCCACTGGGCTTGCCATACTCCTTCTGCCTCGCTGTAATCGCTCCCAGAATCAATGCATGGGCTGCCAGCTCCCACTTCTGGGTTTCAATGGCCAGTCTCAAAAGCCGCATGGGTCCCCTCCCGGTATCTAGAGACCTTTGGAGATACAGAATATTAGTACATATGTTCTACTAATGTCAAGGGGGTTTTGTCGTTTTTTGAGCTGAAGAATGGCCTGATTGCTCGTGTACTACCACTCTGAAGGCCAGCAAGCGTAAAAATTCGCTGGATTTTTGGTCGGAAAATAGCTGTGCAGGTAAGGCTGGTTAGGATTGGGCAGGTTGACAAGAGTACGAATATGTGGTAAAAATGTAACCCTCGTGGTACTTTAGTACTTAACTAAACTTAACTAAACTTTAATTAAGTACTAAAGTACCATCGGGCTGGAAGCCTGGGGTGAGAATGACGCCCTGGGCGAATTGCGGTTGCCGGGGAGACTGCGGCAGCCCCTGAGTTGACTGGACTTTAGAGTCCAATCTTGCGAACACTTCTAATAAAGGGCTTATCGCGGGTGGCAAACTCGGTAACCGTCTTCATGACATAAT
>SOKG01000047.1 GCA_004376205.1 Dehalococcoidia bacterium
TAATCCCCCCACTCATTCCTTCTCAGTCAGTATCAGCTGGTGGCCCTCGATATGATGAATCTTCACCCCGAAAAAGTCGCTCTGGGTGAGCCATTGGCTATACTCCGCCTCCGTCCAGGTGCCGCCGGACTGGGTGCTCACCAGCATGTTCACGCCAAAGGTGGCTGCTATGGGGCTATGACCACGCACGAAATCGAGGATAGCGAGAAGACCTTTGGGGCTGAGGATGGGCCTCAGTCGGCTGAAGAGGGCGCGGTTCTCCTCCGGCCCGTAGATATGGCAGATGTTTCCCAAAAAGGCGATGTCGAAGGGTCCTGAGGGGAGCGATTCAAGGAAGTTGCCTGCCATCAGCGTTATGCCCCCTTCCCCTTTGAGGTAGGCAGCCGCCATTTCGATGACCTCCGAGATGTCAAAGAGGGTGACGCTGAGCCCGCTGCGGGCAAATCCCTTGGCGTATACGCCTTGGCCTCCCCCCAGATCGAGAAGGCTCTTGGCGGAGGGGGCGCGCCTGAGGCACTCCTCCACCACAGCTTCGATGCATTATATCACTGGGAGGTAAAAGGTGCATAAGGAGCATCAGGCGAAGGTTGAAGGGATAAGCGAGCGTCTATAATTTCATATTTGAACAACCCTGACCTGCCCATCGACCGCCTCTACGTAGGTCCCCTGGCAGCCTATGGAGCCGCCGTCCACCACCCAGGGAATGCCCCTAGGCTCGTTGAGGTCCCTGTGCGCCCTGTGGCAGTGGCCGATCACCCCTCCAGCAATACCCTCCTTCTCCTGGTAGAGGTATGCCTGGTCAAGGATCCTGGCGCAGTGAAGGTTGTAGTCTCTGCGTCTCCCCCTCATCAGCCGCTGCGCCGGGGTCGGCCTCAACATCAGCTTCAGCAAGAAGGGGAGATGGGGATAGAACCAGCCAAGTAGCCGGTCAAAGATCCCCTGCACCTGGTCATGCTGGTGGCCGTGCCGGTAGAAAACCCCGTCGAGGGTCACCCACTCCCCAACCTCCGCCCTAGGGTAAAGCCTGCTGTACATCTCGACGCTGGGGTCATGGTTGCCGACAAGGACCTTGAGTCGGGAGCCCAAAACCTCCGATACGCGGTGGGTGTGCTCATGGGCCGACTTGGATGGCTCCTGGTTGAGGATCTCCTCCAAGCGCCGACACATCGGGTCATCCCAGTCCCCGGCCAGAACTACAGCATCAGGTCTTCTACGCTCGGCCAGGTCTAGGAATGCATGTATCCAGTCATAGCGGGGCTCCCTGGTGAAGCGGGAGTTGATCTGGCCAATATGGGCATCGCTGGCTTCAAGAATGAGCATGGTGATTAAGTGTAGAACATCTGTTCGCATCCCGTCAATGCAATTTTGTCACACCTTAACCAGGTCTCGCTTCTATTCCGGCTCCTCTAGCAGAATCGCTGCATCGGCAGGCATACCCGCTTTCAGCCTGTGCTCTGGATTGGGGATTCTCACTTTAACGCGGAAGACCATCTTTACACGCTCCTCCTGTGTCTGAACTGTGGTTGGGGTGAATTCCGCCCTCGGCGAAATGTAGGTTACCTCCCCGATAAAGGTCTCGCCAGGGAAGGAGTCAACCCTTATCTCGACATCCTGGCCCAGGTTTACCAAGCCCAGCTGCGACTCTGAGACGTAGATTGCCAGAGTGAGCTCGTCGAGGTTGGCCACAACGACGATAGGCGTCGGTGCAAACACCGTAAGCACCTCTCCCACACTGGCCACCTTTTCCACCACCACGCCAGCAACAGGCGAGCGTATTGTGAGTTGCTCTCTCTGGTTTTCAAGGACTGCCAAGTTTGCCTCCGCCAGCCTCACCCCGGCTTCGGCAGTCTCAACTGCGGCTTCATCTATCAGGTACTGGTGAACATATTGCCAGTCTGACCACTTTTGCGCCCTGGCCCCTTCCAGAAGGCTCTTGGTATAATCAAAAGCCACCTGGGCCTGATTCAGGGTGGCCTTGGCCACCTCCACAGCGGCCTCCGCCGCCTCTATTTGAGCACCCAAGCCTGTCGCATCCAGCCTGGCCACGACATCGCCTACCTCTACCTCGTCGCCCTCATCGACTGCGATCTCCACAATCCTTCCCCCTGTCTCTGAATAGACATAGGTCTCCTCAGCCTCGATGAAACCCCAGGCCGTGATGACGCGGTGAGCCTGAGCCGGCTCTAGCCCCAGATCAACCCTTACCTGAGCCCAGCCCTCAGGGCTTGCCTTGGCATAGCCAAACAGCCCTGCTATAAATATCAGCGGCAGGAGCAAGACCACAACGATCAATCTAATCCTTCCCATAGCCCTCCTCTCTGCATTAGATTAGGCAACCCAGACTTGGCTAAGCCTTCTCCTATTCCCGCTTCATGCTGGAGATGAAGACGTCCTCCAGGGAAGGAGGAACAACCTCCATGCTCCTTATCTGCACCCCCTTTTGGCGCAGCCTCTCCTCGATCAGGAGCCTGTGCCTCTCCGCGTCCTGAACTGTCACATGGATCAGGTTTCCGTAGAGGGCGACCTCTTCAAACAGGCGCAGCTCCTGGAGGCCCCTCATAGCCACATCGGGTTGGCTGCAATCTATCTCCAGTATCTGACCGCTCATCGCCTCTCTGAGGCTTTGCAGAGTCCCCTGGGCGACGAGCTTGCCCTTATCGATGAAGGCCAGCCGATGGCAGCACTCGGCCTCATCCATGTAGTGGGTGGTCACAAATATAGTTGTGCCCCCCTCGGCCAGCTCATAGAGTAGGTCCCAGAAGCTGTGCCTTGAGATGGGGTCGACGCCGGCGGTAGGCTCGTCGAGGAACAGAAGCTCTGGTTGGTGAATGATAGCCACGCCCAGAGCCAGGCGTCGCTTCCACCCGCCGGCCAGATCCTTGGCCAAGTCGTTCTGGGAGCCCTTAAGGTCAACCATTTCCAGAGTCGCCTCTTTCCTTGCCCTCAGCTTCTCATTTCTCAGTCCATAGGTGCGGCCATAGAACTCTAGATTTTGGCCCACCGTTAGATCCTCGTAGAGGGCGAAACGCTGAGACACGTAACCGATTCGATGGCGAATAGCATAAGGTTGCCTGGTAGCATCGTAGCCCAATACCCAAGCCCTACCGCTCGTTGGCCTCAAGAGACCCAGCAGCATGCGGATGGTGGTGGTCTTGCCCGAGCCATTGGGGCCAAGAAAACCAAAGATCTCGCCCCTCTCGACCTTAAAGCTCACCCTATCCACAGCGACGAAGTTACCGAACCTCTTGCTTAGCTCTTCCGCTACAACCGAATACCTATCGAGGTTCATCTCTAGACCGCGCTCCTTCTTCTCAGGCTTATGATAGCGATCGTCCAGAAGGCCACTCCCAGTAGAATCAGGGCGATTATCTCGGTGGGGAAGGCTCCCAGGGAGGAGCCTTTAACCATGACGCCCCTGAAGATGATGAAAAAGTGCGTGCTAGGGAACAGGTTAGACACCCATTGTATCACCGTGGGCATGCTCTCTACAGGGATAGCATAACCAGAAAAGACGTTCTGCAGCATTATGAAAAGAAAGACCAAGATCAGGGCCTGCATCTGAGTTCTGGAGAACACCGAGAAGATAACGCCCAGCCCCAGATTCACAAGGATAAAGAACAGGGTGATGCCCAAAAGGGCGGCCAAAGATCCCCTCATCGGAACGTCAAAAAGGAAGGTCACCATGCCCAGCATGAATAGAAAAACGGTGAAGGCCACAATCACAGCAGGAATGGCTTTGCCCAGGAAAAGCTCGTAGGTTCTCAGGGGCGAGATCATTAGCTGCTCCAGTGTTCCTCGCTCCCGTTCCCGCGCGATGCCCCACGCCGGTATCACTAGAGCTATAAAGACCAGTATGAAGAGCATCTCCGATGGGATAAGAGAGATGGCCATGCTCAGCGTTTCGTTGAACCACACTCGAACCCTGGGTTCGATGGGCATAGAGCCGCCTGGTGATGAGATGAGGATGGACTGCTCAAAGGTGGCGACGGCGGCTTGAGCGGAAACTATGGCCTCTTCGGCCACCATGCTCTGGCTGCCGTCCACAACTACCTGCAACTCGGCCTGCCTATCTGCATTGGCGAGATCGGCGGCAAAGCCGTGCGGAATAATGAAAGCCGCGCTCACCTCTCCCCTATCCAGCAGGCTGTCCACCTCGTCCCCATCAGTGCTGTAATATTTAATATTGAGCCCTCTGGTGTTCTCCAGAACCTGGACTAGCTGTCGGCTTTGCTGGCTTTGATCGAGGTCCAGAATGGCTGTGGTTATGTTTTCAACGGGGTTAGCGGTGCCGAAGCCGATGAGCAACAGCTCCACCAGCGGGAACACGATAACGAGGATCACCAGAAAGCGGTCTCTGGAGAACTGAATCAGCTCTTTCTTTACTAAACCTAGTATCCTATATATCATCCCCTTTTCCTGGGGTCGGATATTTTGCGCTAGGCGAGCCTCTTACGGAATCGCCAGATTGCCAGGCCAATGGTCACCAGGCCAATAACCAAAAGGATCGCTGCATTGGGCCACAGTACATCGAGGCCTACCCCCTTGAGGAAAATGCCCCGGCTGATGGTCACAAGATGGGTCGCGGGAAAGAGGTTGGCCACTATCTGCATCTCTGTTGACATACTGGAGACGGGAGTCATGAGTCCAGAGAGGAAGAAGCTCGGAAAAAGGAAAACCAAAAGGGCGAGGAGGATTGCCACCATTTGCCTCTTGAGGAAGGTAGAGATGAGCAGAGCTATTCCAAAGGCGGCCACAAAGAAAACCAGGGCCAGGAGAAGGTAGAGGGGGAAGTTGCCGGCAAAGGGGACCCCAAACCAGAAGACGGCCACCATGGTAGCCAGTACCACGTTCAAGAGGCCAGCGGCAATATAGGGGGGAAGCTTTCCCAGCAGAAGCTCCCGGCCCCGCAGCGGGGTGGCTATCAGCATCTCCATGGTTCCCTGCTCCCTTTCCTTGACCACGGCCCCGGCAACGGCAACCGCAGGCAGCGCCATAACTATGGCAATCAGGCCCGGAATAAAGCCCACTTTTGGTTCCAAATCAGGGTTGTACCATGCCCTGATGCTTAGGTTGACGGGCCGCTGAGTGGAGCCTGCGCTGCCCATCAGCTCAAGGGCAAAATTTTGGCTGAAAGTGCGGATATGGCTCAGGGCGAAGGTAGCGCTTATAGGCTCGGTGCCGTCGCCGATGATCTGTATCTGGGCTCCCGTTTGGCGCAGAAGCTCTTCCTCAAAACCTGGAGGTATGACAACGGCGGCGCGTACCTCGCCATCAAAAAACAGCTCTTCTATCTCATCGTAATTTTCGGCATAGCAATAGAGGCTAACCTCGCCGCTGCTAATGAGCCCCGAGATATAGCTGCGGGAGAGCGAGCTATGGTCGTAATCCATCACCGCGATGGGAGCCCCCCTGATGTCGATGGAGAACATGAGGGACATTATCAATAATAAAAGAAGGGGCGATATGACCACCAACACGAAGGTTCCTGGGGACCTTAAGATATGCTGCGTCTCCTTCCTCATTACCGAGAGGGTTCTCTTCATTCCCCGATCACCTCACCGCCTGGCCGCTGGGCAAGCTGCTTCTGAATCAGAGAGACGAAGGAGTCCTCTAGGCGTGGTTTGGTTTGCCTGATGTCCTGGGCAGCTATTCCACGCTCGGTTAGCTCCCGTGTTATGAGCTGGATACCCTCTGTGCCGTTGCTGACGATGACGTGAAGTAGGTCACCATAGGTCTGGATCTCCAGGACTCCTTTCAATCCCCTGATAGCCTCTCTCGTCCTCCCCAGATTGGCCGTCCTCAGCTCGATGAGATCGCCAGCTAACTGTTGCTTGATAACCTCCGGCTCCTCGCAGATGATGAGCCGCCCTTGGAACATAAGTGCCACCCGGGAGCAACGCTCGGCCTCATCCATGTAAGGGGTGGTGACCACAAGGGTCACCCCGGAGAGGTGTAGCTCGGTAAGGATGTCCCAGAACTCCCGGCGTGATATCGGGTCCACCCCTGTGGTGGGCTCATCCAGGAGCAAAAGCTCCGGTTGGTGCAGAAGGCAACAGGCAAGGGCCAACTTCTTCTGCATGCCTCCTGAAAGCTGCCCTGCCGGCCTATCCTGAAACTCGGTGAGGCGGGAAAAGGCCAGTAGACGGGCGATCCTTGCCTTCCTCTCCTCAACGCCCACGCCAAAGATATCGGCGAAGAAATTGAGGTTCTCCTTGACCGAGAGGTCCCCATAAAGGCTGAACTGCTGCGGCATGTAACCGATGCGCTTCTTTACCTCCTCGGGCTCCTTCACTGTGTCATAGCCAGCCACTCTCACCCTGCCGCTTGTGGGGTCCATAATCGCCGCCAGCAGGCGAAGGGTGGTCGTCTTGCCCGCCCCGTCAGGGCCGACAAGGCCCAGTATCTCCCCCCTCTTGACCGCCAGGCTGAGCCTGTCGATAGCCAATGTGGCGCGGAATTTTCTGGTCACGTTTTCCACTTCGATAATATTCTCGCTCATCCTACCCCTCGGATGCGGGGCGTCTCCTCTTCCACCAGCGCAAAAACCAGAGGGTGGCTACAGCACCGACGACAGAAAAGATCATGGTGTAGGCCAGCCTCCCGACGCCACCAAACCCCATCCATCCCCCCTCAAGCCATGCCCCCGCACCAAAGAGCAGGGCGATGCCGACACACGCCCCTATCTCAACCCTCAGCCCATAGGGAGGATTGCTCCTAACTATCATCCACCCTAGCGCCCCGACAACAATGCCAATGATGATCCACGCTATTGCGAGAACGATTAGACCTCCCATATCAGCCTTCCTTTCTACTCAATGTGCCCACTTCCCTCCGCCGCTTATATCCTGGGCCGCATTTCGACATAAAGGTCTCGCCACTGGGGGCTAGCACCTTAACCCCCTCCTTTTTTTGTCGCAACGATAAAAAACCTTGAGTTAAGCTAATATCGCCATTTGCCACCCCTCTCAAATCGCAAGATAGATGTTAACATGGCTGAGTGGCCGCGCCGTGTGGCTAGATGGAGCAACAGGATCGAGAGCTACAATCAGCCTAGCACTTTCCCCAAATTGTTGTCAAGCTCCTCCCTCCGCAAAGTCTTTGGGAGAGCGCTATAAAAGGGCCCTTTTTCATACCTTTGGGGAAGGCGCCGACATCTAGCCATTCAGGGGGTTCGCTGCTACAATTATAACAAGGAGGGAGAACGATGACTGACGTGCTGAAAAGAGAGGTTTACTACTTCGACGAGCCTGGGACGCAAAATACACAATACGTGGTTGAGGCGGTGGTCAAAAGGTTGGAGGCCGGCGGCATCGAGAATATCGTCGTCGCCAGCACATCGGGGGAGACCGCCGTCAAGTTCGCTCGTTCCTTAGAGGGCAAGGGCAGGATGATCTGCGTTTCGGAGGCACCCTACAGGCGGGAATGGGGGGAGGAGTGGCCCTGCCTCAGGCCAGAGCATAAAGAAGAGCTGCAGAAACTTGGGGTTACAGTTATTGACATGGTGCCCTATGTGTTTCATGGCTCCGTGTTAGAGGCTGCCCGCTGGAATACTACCTTCCCCGAGAGGCTGGTCAAGGAAACATTGTACTGCTTTGGGCAGGGCATGAAGGTAGCAGTAGAGGTCGTACAAATAGCTATTTCCTGCGGCTACCTTTCTCCTTGCGAGGAGGTTATCGGCGTGGGAGGATCAGGTGAGGGGGCTGATACAGCCATTGTGCTTCGTGCCACATACCCCGCCTCCATCTTCGATAGGGACCCTGGGAAAAGGCTGGAGATAAGAGAGGTATTAGCCATGCCCTTATCCAAGAAATGGTGGGAATAGAGGAGCATATGACTTCATAGGAGGTGGAAAATGTCTCAGATCGACGGAGGACATCTGGTTGCCAGGGCGCTAAAAAATGAGGGGGTGGAGTGCATCTTCAGCCTTAGCGGGGCTCACATCAGGACCATCTATGATGGCTGTGTTGATGAAGGGATCGAGATAATAGATGTGCGCCACGAGCAGGCGGCGGCCTTTGCTGCCGAGGGCTGGGCTAAGGTTACCGGGCGCCCCGGGGTTTGTGTGGTCACCGGCGGCCCCGGTGTTCCCAATACGGTTACCGCGGTGGCCAACGCCTTTAGGGGGTCAAGCCCGATGATCGTGATCGGGGGCGGTGACTCGGTGGCTGAGATGGAGATGGGGCCCCCGCAGCAACTCAGCCACATTGAATATATGCAGCCCATCACTAAGTGGGCGAGGAGGGTTCTGGAAACGAGGAGAATCCCTGAGTATCTAAGCATCGCCTTTAGAGAAGCCATCGGGCCCAAGACGGGGCCAGCTTTCCTGGAAGTGCCAAGGGATGTTGCTGAGGGCCAGGTAGATGAGGCTGATGTTCTATTCCCCACCAAGTATCGAACCCAAGCCCGGCCACAGGGTGACCCTGTCCTGGTAAGGGAGGCGGCAATTTTGCTCTCCACTGCCCAGCGTCCGGTGGTGATGGCGGGAAGCTCAGTTTGGTGGTCTCAGGCAGCGAACGAGTTCAAGGAATTTGTGGAAAGTGTCGGGGCTCCGCTTTTCTTGAACGCCATGGGCAGGGGCTCTATCCCCCCCGACCATCCTCTGCTTTTCTCCCTTGCCCGCCGCTTTGCCCTCAGCCAAGCCGATGTTGTGGCGGTAATTGGCACCCCTATTGACTTCAGGCTGGGGTATGGGCGCCCCCCGACATTTAGTGAGGAGGCCAAGGTCATCCAGATCGACTTTGAGGCCACCGACATCGGTAAGAACCGCCCCATCGAGGTGGGCATCACCGGCGATGTTAGGGCAGTTCTGGGGCAGATAAGCCAGGAGATCCAGGGTCGCCCTGGCCAGGAATCGGAGTGGGTTCGGGAGCTACGAGAGAGGGAGAGCAGCATCCGAAAAGAAGATGAGCCAGCCCTCAATTCCAATGCCATTCCCATCCACCCCCTCAGATTGTGCAGGGAGATACGCGATTTCCTCGACCGGGATGCCACAGTGATCGGGGATGGGGGAGACATTGTCAGCTTTACGGCTCGGGTTCTCAATATCTATTATCCCGGGCACTGGCTTGACCCCGGGCCTATGGGATGCCTCGGGGTGGGGACCGGCTATGCCATGGCCGCCAAGCTAGCCCGACCTCAGGAGCAGGTGCTCATCGTAAGTGGCGACGGCTCTTTTGGGCTGAATGGTATGGAATTTGACACCATGGCCCGGCACGATATCCCGGTGGTCTCCGTTATCGGCAACGATGGATCGTGGGGGCAGGAGAAACACGGTCACATTGCCCAGTATGGGCGAGCGGTGGGGGTGGAGCTGTGCCAGGCAACAAGGTATGACAAGATGGTGGAGAGCCTTGGCGGTCATGGGGAGTACGTGGAAAGACCGGAGGATATCCGGCCGGCACTAGAGAGGGCTTTTGCCTCGGGGAAGCCGGCCTGCGTCAATGTGCTCACTGACCCTACCGTTGCCTATGCCAGGCGACAGTAATTGGCGAAACCCTTATCGCCAACATCATTGTTTTCCTGATAACCCTATCCTTTCTCAGGGACCTGGGTCGGGTTGGTAACGAAAAATGTGAGGTAAGCGGTCTTTTTCCTATGCTGGCCTGGCCTTCCTCGCCATCTTCGCCTTTGCCGTGCTGACCAACATCGATGTCGTTTTAGCGAAGCATTATTTGAGCGCGGAGAATGCGGGGAACTATTCTGCCATCTCAGTCCTGGGAAGGATTGCGTTGTATGCCCCCATGGGAGTGGCTATAGCTATGCACGAATCCGATAAGCAAATATGTGGAGTTTTTGCTGAGCAGCAAAGACGATGTGGAAAACTTTGGCGAGCTGGTGGCGCCCCTTAATGTAAAGTATGTCATTCTAGCGCATGAGGCGGACTGGGAGTGGTATGACTTTCTTTATCGGCAGGCAGACTTGGCATTAGTGCTGGAAAATGGAGAAATCGCTCTTTTCCGGAACGCGCATCCCGTAGCTAGAGCCTATGGAGTTGACAGCGTGGTATACGTCGAAAACCTGGAAGAATACCTAGAATTAAGCCAAACACAGGATGTAATGGAGCACCTTTACATCCTCGGAGGTGGCACCAGCGTTGGTAACTACAACCCCATGGAAAAGCTCGACCTCGTTGAGAAAAGCCCGGCGAGATACCAGATTGAGGGCAGCCAGAGGAACCACACTATATTCACAATACCTCAAAGGGTGAGCGGTGAATGGGAATATAATGGTCAGCTTGCCATGAAGAACCTGGGATTCATGCCCGCCTTTGAATCGGACGAAGAGGGAGGGAGTGTGGTATATAAGAGATTCTATTATGCCTATTTGCCGAGCTATATTCTTTCACTGATCGCACTAGCATTCATGGGATGGTATTACTTCTATCGTTCCAAGCAAGAGCCTTCGTAGCCTCCTTCGCCCAGATCAAACATAGCTGTCCCTAGCGGCTACCCTTGACAAGGAGCCGAAAGTAAACCATAGAATGTCGGTAAGTAAATAAGCCAGTTCAGCGCTGTGTGTAGCATTACCATGGTTCCTCCCGGTTTGGGTCGACACTCCTGCTTTCACCGGAACATTTCGCGCGTCATTAACTCCGGACTGGCTATCCTCATCTACTTTATGCTTATCCCCAATGCCGGGCTCGTGTTCAGAATATGGGATGGCAGGGCTGGGTATCCT
>SOKG01000186.1 GCA_004376205.1 Dehalococcoidia bacterium
ACACGGAGATCGCTAACGCCGAGTTTGTGGCCAACGGGATCTTGGTTCCCCGAATTGATGCTCCTGGGAGTAGCGACCTGCACCTGGTGGGCAGGTTGACCCTGACCCTGAGTGATGCCACAACCGAGACCATCGACCTCGATATGTATGGCAGTAAGGTCAGGTCGCTGTTTTCCAGCCATCAGGAGGAGGAAGGTAAATCAGCGAGCTTTAATGGGGTCTGGCTGACCGGGGATGGTGGAGACTACCTGAGCGCTTGGGTCCGAATCACACTTCCCCACGGCGAGGTTTTCAAAACAGCCAAGTTTTACCTGCTCAAGTTGAGGACTCCGGGGGTCGAAATCCCGGACAGGCAACCGGATGGTTTTGTAGCCGACCTCGAATACGCGATAGCCATGTTTACTAAGTTCATCGACGGACTTATTGACAAACTTATGTTGAACGGTTTTGCTGATATTCTCGGTAGCGTCTTGACCAAGATGATGGTACTATTGGAAGCAGTGAGGGAGACTGGTGTACCCTATATTCCGTAGGTGAAAAGTGGATCCATTAGCTCTACTCATGTTGAGCGCTGTCGCCATGGCGGTGCCGATCGCAGCCTTCTTTGGAGGGAAAATGCCGAACCTCTTAGGTAGAATATCCCGCTGCGAGCTGTGGAAAGCGCTTCAAGAGAAGCAATCCTTCTGGCAGGCCCGTTTAGAACAGAGGCTGACTAACATGCAAGCGAGCGCTCAATGTCCCAGCAACTCTATCAAGCTTTATCAAGTGGATCCATTTACTCTAATGATGTTGGGTTCCATCCTCATGATGGTGCCTATAGTACTCTTCTTCGGGCTAGCCTGGCTAGCGCTCTTCATCTACGTTTGGACTAGTAGTTACCCGTGGCTGAAAATGGTAGGCAAGTTTGCGGCCAGGCCCGTGAACCTCGCTAGCTTAGTCCTTCTGTATGTGCTTCTGCTTGCTGCGCTAGTGTATGTCGTTATCCTGCTCTTGGGTTCTTCCGGCTACACGGCTATCTTGCTTATCATGCTCCTGCTGCTGTTGCTAGTCCCTTTGTATATCGTTTACTTTCTTCTATTTCTAGCGATAGTTGTCTGGGGTGTAAGGCTCATCAAGTGGCTCTATACTCACTGGAGAGGCTGGCTTGATGGCGTTTACTTTGCTGCCCGCGTGGGGCTCCTTAGGCGCAAGATCCAGGCCGATATGCGGCAGGAAAGCTTCAGGGGGAAGCCCAGAACCGGCGGTAAGCCTGGAACCAGCACCAGAGGGAAGTCCAAAGGCGGCATTGGAGGGAAGTCCGGGGGCTTCAAAACGGGGAAGTAGGGAATGGGCTTCAAGGAGAAGTTGGACGCGCTTAAGAGTGAGTTTTCGAGCGCTGTGCAGCGGGCTCGCAACAAGCTATCTAGGAGGAAGTGATAAGCATGGGCTGGAAAGAAAGATTGCTTATAAAGATGCTGGGTAGCAAAGTGGTGATCAAGATATTGAGCATACCTATCGTTCTAAAAGTGCTGATGTGGGAGACCAAAGTATTCATGTCGGTCATATCCCTGTTCACGGGGAAGAAGGAAGCGGCAGGCTGACCTGAACTGTAATGCTCCCTCGGGTTTGAAAGATGCAAAATTTGTGGATATAATATTCACATAAATGGATCTAGGAGGGATCGCATAGTGGTTTAGTGCGGCCGCCTGCTAAGCGGTTAGGGGGGGAAACCCCTCTCATGGGTTCGAATCCCATTCCCTCCGCCATGAAACAGGAGTGTATCTCGCCCCCCGACGGGGCTTTTTTGATCTTTCAAGAGGGCGTTTACCAACGCTGGTTCTTCCCACTCTCCCACCTCGGTAGCTTCGCTCCCGGACTCTCAGAATGATCTCTTATCACAAACGTTCTGGGAGAAGGCATATTTGATATAATGGTAGAAAGAGGGCTGTTCTTAATAACACGCAAGCGCCCCCCAGGTCTTAGCTTCGCAGGGCCCCAAAACTAGCTTCAAAAAAACCGACGAAGCAAGCGCCCCCCTGCCCTGCCTGCCAGCGTCGTTTTTCGTTGTCCCCTTGTGCAGGTGCCAGCATTGGGATCGCCACAGCCTTATCCTAGGGCACCATTCTAGCACAATTGTTGCCGGTGGTGAAAGCCTGCTCCTTGGCATGACCGGAATCGCCTCGGAGCGGCCTCCGCAGAGACCTCTTCTCCATTTTGCAAATTCGTTTTGCAGTGTGCGCTAGCTTATTTCCTGCTCTTGTCTGAAGCGATAGTTTGAAAACAGGTTATCTTTCCCGCGATTCGCATCAGAATCCGCGCTGAATTCAACTTCATTTGAAAAAGGATTTGATTGTATGCAGTATCAGACCGGTGAACACGCTCAGGGTACCGACTATGCAAAGCAATACAGATATTAGGGCGGGACCGAGCCAGAAATCGCCGTAGGTATTATACCCCTCCACCACGCGCAATCCTTCCCTCAGACCAAAGGCCAACATCACCAAGCCAGGCACGCCAAAGAAGAAGAGGGGGATCCTTCTGCTGATTAACCCTATAATGCTGTTCAGCACCCCCATACCGTGGGCTACAGGGCCTCTCTTCGCCGCGCCATGATATCTGATGCTCACAGGAACCTCCATCACCCTGAGATTAGCTTCATTTGCCAGAAACTGCATCTCTGATTCAACGGAGAGCCCCTCTTCAGCAAAAGATAATGCTTCTATCGCCTTTGGGGAGAAAGCTCTGAATCCGCTCTGAGAGTCGGTCAGTTTAACCCGTGAGCCCAGGTTGGTGAGAAAGGTGAGCAGGCGATGTCCCCAGATTCGGTATCCAGGTATAGAGCTCTTAATCTTGAGGAAACGAGAGCCGACTACCATATCAGCATCGCCATCAAGCACAGGCTTAACGAGAGAGGGGATGTACGCTGGCTCGTGCTGTCCATCGCCATCGAGAAGCACCAGCGCCCTGCATCTT
>SOKG01000209.1 GCA_004376205.1 Dehalococcoidia bacterium
AATTCTACCTCAGTCTGGCTCAAATCCATCCTGACGGAGAAGTGAAAAAGCCAGTCGCTTGGTTTTCGGCAGCAATGACCAGAGAGGTACTAAGGGAATTCCTGGGTTTCCACCGAGACATGGCTTGATGCCGCTGGAACCGCATCCTGGAGCTTCTCCATGCCCACACTAACTGACGGCAAGTCCTACAAGGTTAAGGCAAAGGCAATCGATACATCAGGGAACGAATCATTAATAGCTACTGATACCTTCACCTATAAGACCGCCCCTGCTGGAGGGAGGGATTGGTGGATATGGGCGATTATCGGTGTTATTGCAGCCGGCACCATCGGCGGGATTCTATATCGCAGAGCGAGCCAATCCCATAGAGAAACCCATTCGTGAAGAGCGAGCCATTGGTCTAGGTGCACATCGCACCTACATATGTAGCAAATGCTATCGTAGTAGAGCCAAGGGGTTATCTGCTTCGCCTCACATAAGGGACACTTAGCCATTCGTCACTTCATTCGACCTTTCCCATGGCTCGAAAGCCAGGCTTCGAATTCCTCGCGAAATGCGCCGGAAGGAGGATAAACATCGTGGATTGAGGCCCCTTCAGCAAGCTTGATGCGTGCCCACTCCTCTTCTGCTCTATGCTCCTGGCATATTTTGGCAACCTCTTCTGCTATATGAGGAGGGATGACGATCACCCCGTCCGTATCCCCGACTATTATGTCACCGGGTATGACTGGGATATCGCCGCATCTGATCGGCTGGTCTCGGCCCACAGACATTAGTGCTCTAGGAATTCCAGAACCATGCATACCCTTAGCGAACACTGGCAACCCGACTGTCCGGATAGCGGACAGGTCTCTCAAAACCCCGTCTATGACAATGCCGCTTCCACCTCTGGCGTGGACCCTTCGAGTAAACATGTCACCGATCACCGCAGCCTCTAGGCAGCCACCAGCGTCGATGACCAGCACTTCGCCCGGTTTGATCTCCTCCAAGGCATCCCTGTGTGGACGGCTCGTTGACAACTCATACTGCGCTGCCACCAAATCCTCGCGCAAAGGGATGAACCTCAATGTGCGTGCCCGCCCTACCATTCTTTGACTTAGTTGAATGGCCAGGGGTTTCACGCCCATCATGTAGTTATTGCGATAGCCCATGGCCTGTGTTAAGGTACCCGACAATGTAGGTACATCAATCTCCTGCAGCAACCCCAGAGTCTCAGGTGTCACTGGTATGTTCCGTCTGTCCATTGAGTCTCCTCCTTCGTTATTTGTCTACTGGTATTATTTAGTCGCCTTAGTCCATTCTTCCCACTGCCCACTGAGAAAGTTGGCTGCCTCCCGCAGCACAATTATCCTCAGCTCTCTAGTCATTTGATCCTGCCGAAGCGCGGGTTCTTTATAGCAGATCCCTCCTTATACTCTGCACCACCCGTACGGTGCTTCATGATAAAGTCCCAGTCGTACTCAACGCCGAGCCCCGGGCCCTCAGGGACAGTCACGCAACCATCCTTATCGATGGCGTCCAACCCATCCCAGTAATTACTCTTGTATACGGGCGGGCTGTAGGACAAAGTCTTCAGCTTGGGGTGGACCGGGAACATCTCATAGTAGTTGCTGTTACGTATTGCAGCCATGCACTGGCGATGAGCTGGCCCGGCGGCATGGAGTTCTAGATCTATCCCCAGAGCCTCGGCAGCACCGGCCAGCTTCATGATCCCAGTGATTCCTCCGTCATTGGGGTCCCCCCGCAGGAAGTCGGTAGCATCGGCGAGGACGAAGTCCACTTTGGGCTCCAGTGAGGTAACGTGCTCCGTTAGAAGCAGAGGCGTTTTGATAAGCTGACGGAGCTTTCGGTGCGCAAACTGAGAATGCCCACAGTCCATGTATGGGTCTTCGTACCAGAAGAACCCCTCTTCGTCACAGGCCCTGCCCACCTTCACGGCATCGGCAAAGGTGTTGTATGAGTTGGCTGGGTCCGACATTAAGTCCATCTTCCCACCCACTCGCTTGCCGACGGCATGGATTGTCGCTATCCCCTGTTTGGGAGTAACGTCTCGCCACTCATGGATCTTGAAAGCTGGGTAACCCATTTTTAAGCACTGCTCAGCGAAGTCGGCGAATGCCTCAGGGCTGTTGAGTCCTCCCTTGATGTAGTCACCGACATGGGTGCTGGCGTAGCATGGAAGCTTTTTCCGGTAGCCGCCCAGGAGTTCGTAGATCGGTGCGTCGTAATACTTTCCCGCTAAGTCCCACAGGGCGATGTCTATTAGTCCTATACCTTGCCAGGCTCGCCCTTTGAGCCAAAGCTTTAAGGACTGGTAGATCTTCTCGCGCTCCAAGGCGTTCAGTCCCACGACCCAAGGGGCAGTAGTGGACAACATGGGGGCCCCCGCCAACCCCCTCGTCACGTACTCACCGCTTACCCCGATATCGGTGTGAATCCTCAGGGCGGTACCTCTCCCTATATAAACGCTCCCCGGCTCGTAAATGAAATCAACGGGATTGTGATCCCTAATTTCATACTCGAACTCGTGTACCTCGGTGCATGTAATTATCGGCTTGCTCATCTTTCCCTCCTTATTAGTTTCCTCTTAGGCTTAATCATAGTAGTTTTGTTGAGCCCTTTAACAGCTCTGCCAGATTTGAAGCGATTTAGGTTAACAAAGCCCCTTGTTCTATTCACTGGCTAGTTAATAGCATCAATTCTAAGCAAGACTCAAAGCACTCCATACTTAACATAGACATCCTTCAACATCGCTCCCTTGAGCAACTCATTACGAGTCAGGTTCAATACAGGAGTCCCTAGGCCTCATAGTGCCTATATATCTCGGACTTTGTCACCTTACCCGCCGCCACAGCAAGTATCTCTTCGTAGAGCTCCTCTCCCATCACACGAATGGTCTTTTCCCCTCTTATGATGGGAGTTGCATCGAAGTCTGCATTGTCTTCAATGA
>SOKG01000137.1 GCA_004376205.1 Dehalococcoidia bacterium
AGCAATGAACATAAAAACCTATCTGTCACAACAAGAAGAGGCGGTACCTTCTGAGTTTATCGAAAAAGTGAAACATATTGTTGGAGAGGAGAATGTCTCGGAAAGGGAATGCGACCTCATTTCCTACAGTCTTGACTACTGGTTGTACGGGGTAGCCCTTTCTCAGTATGGCAATTTACCCTCGCTGCCATGCGTTGTCATCTCTCCCAAGAATCGTGAGGAAATACAGGGCATCTTGAGATATGCCAATGAATACAAGGTGCCCATTACGCCATTTGGTGGTGGTTCAGGTGTGCTCGGCGGCGCTATTCCCATAAATGGTGGCGCTATCTTGAACCTCCAGAGAATGAACAGGTTCATTCTCCTGGATGAAACGTCACTCGTCGCTGAGTTTGAAGCAGGGATTATCGGCGCAAATCTCGAGCGTGAGCTGAATCACAGGGGCTATTCGCTGAGGAATATCCCCCAGTCTCTCCACTGTTCCACCCTTGGGGGATGGATTTCAACACGAGCTGCCGGTCAGTTCTCCACGAAATATGGGAAAATCGAGGACATGGTCTTGGGAATGGAGGTGGTGCTTCCCGATGGGAGTCCTCTTGATATTAGAGCGGTTCCAAGGCGCTCCGTAGGACCTTCGCTGAAAGACCTGTTCTTGGGCGGTGAAGGAACCCTGGGCATTGTGACCAAGGCTGTGGTATCAGTGCATCCTTTACCAAAGGCAACGGTAAAACAATCGTTTGTCTTCCCGTCCATTGGAGTAGCATTGGACGTGGTGCGGAG
This sequence comes from Dehalococcoidia bacterium, assembly GCA_004376205.1. GTDB lineage: Bacteria > Chloroflexota > Dehalococcoidia > SZUA-161 > SZUA-161 > SOKG01. Next base: position 781 of record SOKG01000137.1, read on the forward strand.
GATTCTGAGAGGTGATGCAAAGCCGGCCGTGGTAAGAATATTTGATGAAGCTGAAAGTGAAAGGTATTTCGAGGAAATAGGAAACAGGGTAACAGTCATCTTCGTCTCCGAAGGCGAGCCAGATTTCGTGGCGCTTGAAAGCAACGTAATTAGAGGAATTGCCGAAGAAAATGGAGGAGAGCCTCGAGGAGAGAATCCTGTGAATATCTGGCTCGAGAAACGTTTCGATATCGGTTTAGGTCCTGTCGTAATGCAACAGGGAGCAGTTGTAGACACAATTGAGGTTGTTTCTCTATTCAAGGACGCCGCAAATCTCTATGAAGACATGATCGCCTCAACGAAGGCAGTGCATGGTGCGGTGATGGTTTCGGGCCATTTCTCGCATTTCTATCCAGAAGGAGCTTGCCTGTACGTCACGTTCGCTGGTTTCCCCAAAGACCCGTTCCGTTACTACAAGGACACATGGACTGCTGCCATGGAAGCCACTTCAAGAAACAATGGCTCTATTAGCCATCACCATGGAATTGGCTACTGGAGAAAGCAGTTTATGCAGCAGGAGTTGGGTGCCAGTGGGGTGGAGTTGCTGCGGAGAATCAAATCTGCATTGGACCAAAATGGTATTCTGAACAGAGGAAAACTCGTCGAAGATGGCAGATAAGAAAGAATTGGAACAGATCACGAATTGTGCAATGTGCGCCAACATGTGCAAGTACAGTTGCCCAACGTATCTTGCCACGGGAAAGGAAACGATTACGCCCCAGAAAATAGCACGTCTCATTCTATATGAGGAAAAAGCATTCATTGACGACAAACAGGGCTTCTTTGACGTGATGTTCCAGAGCGCCATGTGCGGAGCATGCAAGGTGCATTGCGTCTACGACAATTATGACCTGAGGAAATTCATTCAGAGAGGGCGGAGCAAAGCTTTCAAAGAGGGGATGCTTCCAGATGAGACACGGAAGCGAATAGAAACGTTCATGAGGTTCGGTAATCCCTATGGTGAGCGGCAACTTCTTCAAAAGGGAACGGGAGACCTTGGCTATTTCGTTTCCTGTTCTGCATACAATGATCAACAGTTGCTGAAGGCGATGGATAGGATAATCTCGGTGAGCAAGGAGCAGGTTCACGAATTCGGTGGTGCCGATATCTGCTGTGGCGCACCCCTCTACTACGCCGGAGATACAGAAGGATTCAAGAGGGCAGCAGGGAAAATGAAAGGGGAGATCGACAAGAGAAAACTGCGGAGGGTCATTGCAGACTGTCCCAATTGTATGAAAATGATGACAGAGGTGTACCACGAAGTCGGCGTTGATCTGGATGTGGAATTTGTGCACACTACCGAATTCCTCAATGCTCTCCTTAAAGAGGGGAAGATAAAGGTCGACAGGGCAAACACTACGGCAACTTTTCACGACCCTTGTATCCTGGCAAACGATATCGGTGTTACCACAGACCCCAGAGAGGTCCTTAGAGTGCTGGGGTTTGAGATAAGGGAGCCGGTCTACTCGCGAGAAGATACACACTGCTGCGGTGGATTATGCGGAGCGCGAATCGGAGATTGCAGGCTCACCGATAAGGTGAGTTCAATGCGCATCGGTGAACTCAAGGAGACTGCTGCCGATGTCTACGTTTCAGCGTGCCCTACGTGCAAAGCTGTCCTATCCGATGTGGATATGAAAGATATAACTGAACTTGTTGCAGAGCAAATCATCAATGAATGAAGCTAAGCTCGCACGAACCATACAAGGTGAGATAGAAAAAGCGACTGGTGAAAAGGCAACAGTCTCCATTGAAGACAGCGTTGTAAGATTAAGCGGGCAGTTTCCCTCTAATCAGAGTGTTGTGGATGCTGGGCATATTGCCGCTAGCTTTGAACAAGTCAGGGGAGTACTGAACGAAATCGATTATCCCGGCAAGAAACCCTCTGTCCTGCCTCAAAGGGTGTCCGATGAACTCACTGGAGAAGAGTTCGACGCTGTCATCGTCGGTGGGGGAATAATTGGCGTAGCGGTCGCCAGGGAGCTTTCACGATTCAACCTGAGCACGGCATTAATTGAAAGGCATGATGACCTGGGAATAGACCAAACAGCACATAGCAACGCCATGGTACATCCTGCCATCGTTACCGAATATGGCACGCTGAAATGGGAGATGAACTACAAGGGAAAC
>SOKG01000079.1 GCA_004376205.1 Dehalococcoidia bacterium
CTCCATCATCGTCGTACGCCTTGACCCAGATCACATCCCCCCCGGGTAGGTCGGGTGCAACATAAGTGCACAGGTCATCTTGATGTGGGTCGAGTTGTATCCGGCCCGAGCCAGCGCCCCAAATGTAGTGGATTTCATCACCATCGGGATCAGAAGCATGGACTCGAACGCTTGCTGTCTGCCCAGTTTGGACCGTTTGTGGGGTGACTTCGATGTGGTGAATTACAGGTGGGCCATCCGGTGTAAACACCATTGCCATCAGGTACCATATAATGATTAAAAGCCATCCTAGAACAGCCATTAGCGGGCTTACATAATTCAGCATGACTTGAGAAAATGCATGCCGCTTGGGAAGTCTCTTGGGATTCTTCATTTAAGCTGCACCTATTCACTCTTCGATCAAACCCCGTTCGACCAAGTACTCATGTGCAACCTGATCAGCGCCCATTCCGTCAATGTCCACCTTAGCGTTGAGTCCCTGCCAGACCTGCTGGCATTCAGCAACTATGTCAAGGGTAGCAGGTTCACCTCCGCCAGGAAAGGTACCCACCAACTCATTGAGAATATCTGCAATTTCAGGATGCTCAGCAAGGACTTCCTCGCGTACATAAGGGGTCAGGTCGTACGGCGGGGAAAAAGCCTCATCGTCCGGATATACGTACCACCCATGCTCATCAATCGCAGCATCTGTACCAAAGACCATTGCTACTTCGCACTCGTGTTGTTCCAAACTCTGCAGACACGTTGCCGGGGGCACGGTAACGCTGAGATAGGATTCAGCAATTGTGAAGTTGTAGTGACTCTCTAAGGCAGGAAGGCCGTCTGGACGCTGGGAGAACTCTTCGCCGACGGCAGTCTGGATCTCCCCGTCATTCTCTCGATAAAGCGCTGCCAGGTCAGAGAGCATCTCTAGCTCATGTTGTGCGACGAACTCGGGCCAGGAAGCAAGAGCATAAGTATTATTGTTCCAGATCGGATTGAGCCAGATGAAGCTGTTGCCCTCCTCCTCTTCCTCTACAAGGCGGTAAACCTCGTTGTTATCTCTCCCCGGCTCACGCTGGTGGGCAAGAAGCACCATCCAGGCCGTCCCGGTATACTCGGCGCAAATATCGATGTCGCCGGCTTCCATCCCTTCCCTAAGCTGGCTAGTAGAGAGGTCTGATACCAATTCGACTGTGAAGCCACGGTCTTCCAGCAGCTGCTTCATCATCTGACCAATGATATACTGCTCCGTAAAGCTCTTGCATCCAACGGTGAGATCTGCCGGCGCTGGACACCCTACCCCCGTTACGATCAGGATAAGGGCTAAAACTACTGCCGAAATAATAACAGCTACTTTACGCATCGCTTCACCCCGTCAAAAATTTTGTATTGCGGCTTGACGCCTTTCAGGTTGATTTGGCCTTAGAGTGTCACGCTCAAAATACCACGTACTGTAGCCAGCTGCTTCTAAGCCGTTTGCAGTCTCCGTGGCTATGCCAGCGTCTCATTGCATGTGGCTGATGAAAACATGGCTCATGCGCCGCATCCTCAGTCACATCTTCCACCAGAGCCGGGGGCCGGCTACAAAAGGAGGCAATTGATGGGGATTTTCTTTGGAGAGAATCCTATCCGGGTAGATGTCAGGAAGCTACCACGTTTCAGATGTGTTGTCAAGAGGCAACGGTGGAGGCTGGGGTAAGTTAGATCACACCAGCGGAGCATCGGCGGAGGAACGGGTGTGGGTTCATGAAGTAATCACAGGATTGGAAAGGGAGGTTGTGCTAGCGAGTTAAAGCACCGCTCTATGGTATTATGCTGGCGGTTGGCTAAATGTCGCTCGCGGCACGAAGAACACATTACACCCTGTTGCTAACTTGCCACAGGGACAGACAAAACTACCCACCTGGAAGGCCTGTCTATCTCAGTTTAGATACCTATTGAAACTAAGCAGTCACAGCTTCTCTTTCGTCGATGCCAGCCAAACTGCGGGCAAGCCTCTGCTTCAGGTCCATATCTGTCTCACGCTCTATCATAATTTTCTGTGCCTGAGGCGATCCCGCTCCGTGTAGCGACTCTGTCCGATAACTGGGAGCTATCTGGCCAAAAGTCATGGAGTGGATAAGCGTCAACATGCGGATTCGGTGCTCTGTAGGTACGTCAGGTACTCCTTTTAGGTATTTATCAATGTATTTCCCCATCACGGGGTGCCTGAAATCTTTTTCGGAGGGGAGCGTTACCAGAATACCGCCAGCTATGTCCTCGGCAAGCCTGCAAAGCTCGTAGGGAAACCTCGTCGTATTGTGCTTACATACATTGGCTAAAAGTATGTTGGACTGGTAGTTGCCAGACTTAGTCTTCCACCCCTCGTGGGCACAAGCTAATCCGCAGGCATGTATGGTTTCAGTCAGGTGAATCATCTCCCCAAGTTTCTCTCTGATGTGAGGGGCTCTGCGCGTGCCGTTGTAATCAGCCATTGAGGCCGCCGCTCCAATGAGCACATCACCGATGCCCGGTTTACAACCGCCGTAGCTCTGTCTATGGTAAGCAGCGAATCTCTCCACCATCATGATAGCAAATTCGAGCTCCCCGCACATGAAGACCCTATCCCATGGGACAAAGACATTGTCTAGGATGGTCAATGTCTCCTGTCCGCCGAAGCTGTAATTGCCGACATCGATGTCACCTTCCTCAAGCTTGCGCGTATCGCAGGGCTGTCTTCCGTAGATGAGGTGGACGCCTTCGGCGTCTGTTGGTATGGCACAGCTTAGTGAATAGTCCTCATCACCCTCACGCATCCTTAGGGTTGGCATAATGAGCATTTCATGTGAATTCACGGTTCCCGTTTGACTTGCTTTTGCCCCCCTTATTATGATTCCATCACTCCTTCGCTCCACCACATGCACAAACATGTCCGGGTCAGTCTGCTTACTTGGAGCCACCGCCCGGTTACCCTTGACATCGGTCATGGCACCCTGTAGACAGAGGTCATTGTCTTGAACATACTTCAGCCACTCTCTAAACCTGTGATGATACTCGGTTCCGTGCTTTTGATCAATTTCATAGGTGGTGCTAAAAACAGCATTGATCCCGTCAAGACCAACGCACCTCTGGAAACAACAGGCTGTCCTCTGTCCCAGCTCCCTCTGTAATTTTACCTTACTGACCATATCATCGGTGCTTTTGAACAGTGCATTGAATCTATTTACTTTCTTCCCTGTGAGCATCGAGTCCGTGGTCGCCAGATCCTCGTTCTTAGGCTCGTGGGCAACCTTGTAGGTCATGGCCACTGCGTTGATTGATGGTCTGATAATGGGGTTATCAACCCAATTCTCCACTTTTTCACCAAGTAGATAGAGATCCAATTTCAGCTGGCGCAAACTCTCGATGTACTCCGCAGCAGTCTTCAATGACATGATACATCATCTCCCTTCTAGTTTATCCTTGCTTCACTTCACCGTTCATCAGATAATCTCAGCTTTTGACTTCACGGGCTGCGCTCCGCTTAGCAACCAAACAGACAATTCATGGCGCGCCCAACACGAATATAACACATTGAGTGTGATGATTGTAGTCTGTCAGTAGCCGGACATGGAAGTCTATCTATCGCTAAACAAAACGCACATTTGTGCAACAAGCTAGTGTGGCTGGTCCTGCCGATGCTAAGCTTGTAACAGGTTCCTTGCCATTGCTCTCTGATCTCTAAGCAGTAGTGGAAACAGTAAATGAGCCGCGGCTGAAAGGGGGGATCAAAGAATCACTCTTCCCTGTCCCCACAATCACCTCTTCGGCCTCAGTTCTATCTGTGAATCTACATATGCCACCTGTGCTCAGGACCTCATCAGCGAGGGGGGATAGACCAGGGTAATATGGGAGAAACCTGCAACGGAGGTTTGAGCCATGGCGTGGCCAGAGTACCCGGGCTAGTCTACAGGGTGAGGCCGACGCGGTAGCCACCCTCCACAGCCTCCCTTATCCCTCGGGGCTCGATGCAGTCACCCACACAGAAAACCTGGGGAACCTTGCCCTCTATCGAAGCCAGGAGATCAGTGTTGGGCTTGGCGCCGGCGGCCAGCACTACGGTGTCCGCCTCGACGGTCCTCCTTTCCCCCTCTCTGGTTCTGACGATCACGCCGGCCTCGGTGATTTCCTCGTACTCAACTCCTGTGAGTATGGAAACACCTTTGGCCTCTAGTCTCCTGATGAGAGGCGCCCTCACAGAAGGGCCGACCTTGGTCGCCAGCTCCGGGCCTCGCCTCATGATGGTGACCCTCTTGCCCTGCTCCGCCAAGTACGCGGCGGTCTCGCAGCCGACCAGCTCCCCGCCGATAACAGCCACCCGCTCCCCGGTCTCGGCTCCAGCGAGAACCTCGGTAGCTAGAAGAACCTGCTTGCCTTCCACCCCGGGTATCTGCGGGACAAAGGGAATTACACCAGTGGCCAGTACCACAGCATCCGGTTTGAACTGGTCTAGCAAATCTGCAGTAAACCTTTCCCCCAACCGTAGCTCAACGCCCAGCTTGGCCAGTTGGTCTGCCAGATGCCGGCGGAAGGTGTCGATTGTATCCTTGAACGGCGGCTTGGAGGCAAGAAGCAACTGACCCCCCAATTCATCATCCCTCTCAAATAGGGTGACCTTGTGCCCTCTGAGGGAGGCTACCCTGGCTGCCTCCATGCCCCCGGGCCCGCCGCCCACCACAACCACCCTCTTGGGCCTTTCAGCGGGTTTCAGCTCATACTCCCGCTCCCTTCCAAGAGCAGCGTTCACCACACAGTATATCCCCTCCTCTCGGGATACTACACTGTCGAGACAGGTCTGGCAGTATATACAAGGGGTAATGTCCTCCCCCCTACCCGATGCTACCTTCTGCGGCACGTGGGGATCAGCGATGAGAGCCCTGCCCATGGCGATGAGGTCCACTCTCCCCTCCTGAAGAATGCTCTCGCCCAGCTCAGGCGGGATTCGACTCACGGCGATAACGGGAACGGAGACCACCTTTTTTATCCCCTCTGCCAGGGGCACCATCGCCCCTGGTGGCTGCGCCATTGGCGGGCGCCGCCCCGGGCCAACGGCATGCCCCGAGACGTGGATGGCATCCACACCCGCCCTTTCGGCGAGCTGAGCCACTACCTGGGTCTCCTCCAGGGTGATTCCTCCCTCCACCCCAAACTCCATGGCGCTGAGGCGGCACCATACGGGATAGTCCTTCCCCACCCTTTCCCTGATGGCTGCTATCACCTCCAGGAGCAGCCGGGCCCTGTTCTCGACATCGCCCCCGTAAGCATCCTGCCTCTGATTGGACAGGGGGGAGAGGAATTGGGAGATGAGATAGCCATGGGCGGCGTGGATCTCCACCCCATCGAAACCTGCTCGCATAGCTCGCTCCGCCCCTTCACCGAAGCGGGCCACAATCCCTGCGATCTGCGATGGGGTGAGTTCCCTTGGCAGCTCGCCCCCGGGGAAGGCGATGGGAGAGGGGCCTACCGGCTGGTGGCCGGTAACGCTGGACCTGGCCTGTCTGCCCACATGGTGGAGCTGTATCGCTGCCTTAGCTCCATGCAGCCTTATCGCCTCAGCCAGCTTGCTGAACTCAGGGATGAACCTATCGTCGTCGATGAGGAGCTGGCGCGGGGTGGCCCTGCCTACAGGAGAATCGACGCAGGTGAACTCCACGATGACGAGCCCCACGCCACCCTTGGCCCTTTCTTGGTAATAGTCTATCGTCCTCTGGGTGACGAAGCCGTCCTCCGAGCCGTAGTTGGTGGCCATGGGGGGCATCACCAGCCTGTTCCTGAGGCTCATCCTCCCTATCCAGGCTGGCTCGAAGAGCTTCTGAAACTGCTTCTGGTTCATTTTCATCTCACCTCCTGGTCTACCACTGCCCATTGTGGCCTAGCCCTTCGGCTGGTGGGATCAGGTCGCAGGCCGAGTTGGGGCTTACCAAAGCGGCTCAGCCATAGTCCTTGCCCAGGCTTCCCTCGGGGTCTGCGCAGGGACAATGTCTCTGACTTTCTTCAGCGTAATCGCCTGCTGCGGGCAGAGCGCGGTGCAGACACCACACCCGATGCATCGCTCCCCTAGCACCAGAACTCCGTCCCTGCTCCCTTCCTGATAGCTCAGGCGCCTGTTGATCGCCCCCACCGGGCAATTGTTGAAGCAAGTGAGGCAGCCCTTACACTTTTCCCGGTCAACGTAAGCGAGGAAATTGGACCTCACGAAGGCATAGGGGTAGTGATTCTCGTTATAAGGACGCAACAACAGGCAGTCGTCGCCGCAGCACATGCAGACGACATTGGGCTGCTCCTGGTAGTTGCGTCCCATGATCACCAATCCACTTTTGACCGCGTCCCGCATCAGGGAGAGGCATTCCTCTTTGCCGAGCAAGCGTCCCCCGCGGTACCTAGCCCAGTACGGCGTCTCCTGATCAAAGTGGATGCAGGTGAAGAGGGGGCGATTGCACCTGTTAGTTGATGCCCGGCATCCGCAGGCTACCACGCAGATGGACTCGGCCTGCTCCACATAGTGGCTGAACCTTTCATAAGGGGCCACCTCGGTGGAGGGGTCAATGTGATCCTCGAAGGGCAACACCCTCTCCACGGGGTGCCTGGAGTTGAACATAACGAATGGCCAGCCACGCTGCCATAGCCTTTCTCTGAGGTCGGCCAGTCGGCGCTTGTCGTCGTCGGTGATGCCGTCCCCATAGGTGGGGGTATAAAGCGAGTAGCCCAGGTCCCAGAGAAGAAAGGTGTCGACACCATCCTGTCTCCGCTGCCGGGTGAAGGCGATGCCCTTGTTGAGCATGCTACCGAGCATGTCCTCCAGCTCGGTGCGGCTTTTCCCTGATGCGCTTTCCAGATCATCGAGGCTCATGCCTCTCTGGCCCCGCAGTGGCATCTTCAGCGCCAGTTCAGCCTCGTCGGGGGTGAACCTCAACTCTAGGATCTGCACGATCTCCCGGCGCCGTGGGAGTGTAGGTTCCACGGTGGTGTAGTGCTCACGCAGACTCTGATACAGCTGGTCAGTATCCTTGCCCGTTGTCATTCTGCCTCCTTTCCTGTCCAGGGCCCGTTGTTCCCTGTCTTCTTACTGTCCTGAAATCCTCAAGGGTGTGCCTCTCACAAAGCACCTGGGTGTACGTCATCTGGAAAAGTGGGACATTTTGTCCCTGCAAATACCCTGGAGATAATGGGCGCCTCAGCCTCCAAAGCTCTGGCCCCTGACGCTGTGAACTTGCGCCGGGTAATGCGCTTCACCTAGCGGATGAAGCTCTTTGTCTCTTCGCTCCTGGCCTCAGGCTGCCAGGCCTTGTTTAAAACCTCCTGAATCAAGGCTCGCTCCTTTGCAAGGGTTCTCCCACGACTGCCGTTCGTGCGAGCAAAGGCCTATGTCCCTGACATATTATTTGGGCGCATAACAGCGCTCGCAGGAATCGTCAACGTCACCGAACTCGGCGACATGGGGAGAGCCCAACCATGCGGTCAATCTCTATCTTCGATGTGAATTAGGGCCTGGCTTAGCCTCGCATGTGATGTCCCTCTTTGGAGGGAACAATCTGCAAGGATGACTGGGAACTGGCTGCAAGTGCCTCGCAATGGAAACCCCTGCACCAGTAGCATACGCGGACTTCCCTGCTTTGTCAACGTGGGGCGGAGCATCAGGGGGTCAGCCTGTGGCGTAGCCGAAGAAGTGTGCGTTCATGAAGTAATTACAACTTTGAAAAGAGAAGTTATGTTGGCAACATAAGGCGCCACAGTATGGTATCATACTGACGGTTGGCCAAGTGCGCTTAAAGCCAATAATGCGTCGCCCTGCGTCATCCCACATGTGTCCACCATTGTCGACAAACTCTTCCAACTCTGTTAACATGTTGGCAAATCAGGTGGTGGTGAAGCTGCAATGGCTACTAGGGATGTTAGTACATGGACGAAGATTAGAAGCGTGGCAGGGTCGATCTGGGACTTCTTCGTAGTGGCAGCTCCAGTGTTTTGGACGCTCAGGGGAAACGCAGCTATGGAATCTAGCGGAGGGGTTGTCAACGCGGTCTATAGCCTTGCGAACTCGTAAACAAAGACAGAGGAGCAGTTCTTGCAGAAGGTAGCCTGGTTTGGTGCTCGCGTCATGGACCGAATGTTGCCCCGCGAAGGTATTGACCAAGTTAACATATGGGCGATGGGCCGAATTCTATTGGCAGATGGCTCTGGCGAGCGAGTGTGGAAGGGAGTCAGGCTCGTTTTGGACAAGAAAGGTCGACTTGATGCGGGTATGAGCAGCTTGTCGCATCTCGCTACCGTCGACCCACAGCGGTACCTTAGCCTTTGTCCCCTTCAGTCGGTCGATGCAAGTGAATTCCCAGAGTGGCCAAAACGGTACTCACCAGTCTAACATTTTCCCTCAAAGCTGGTTCTCTGACTTCCTTTGAAGCGCAACAGCAATGATAACATATTGCCTTCGCAGTGATCATGAACTACCTATTCAGATCACAAGGGGCATTTGCGTTTCCGGGCTGATTGCACAGACCGCTATAACGTTCAATGTTGGCGAGTCCCAGCTGGGAATTGACACCCGGCCAAGCCTATTCTATGCTACTCCTGCCTGGCATGGAGGTCTCAGAGAAAGATACTGATGATTAGACTGGCTACCGAGGAGGATATTCCACATATCCTGGAGCTTTACCGCCAATTGGCTATCACCACCTCTCAAGTTGAGCTGAGCTGGAGCCCTTCTCTAGATGATTAGCGGCGGGTCTTCGCTGAGATTTGCGCTGCCCCGGAGCACGAGCTTTTGGTTGCCAAATACCAGGGCGAGGTTGTAGGCAGCATGGTGCTCCTCATTGGGCCCAACCTTTCCCATAGCGCTTGGCCCTGGGCCCTGGTGGAGAATCCCATCATTGATCAAGGGCACCGGCGCCGAGGGTTCGGTAGAGTGCTCATGGATTATGCCGTGGCCTGGGCTAGAGAGGCGCGATGCTATAGGATCGTGTTGAGCAGCGACAAAAGGCGCCGGGAGGCGCACCGTTTCTATCGCTCCCTGGGCTTCGAGGCCTCGGCCCATGGGTTTCGCCTTTATTTTTGATGACTGACAGGTTTCGCATTGCTCAGGCCGCAACAGGTGCCATAGGCAGTCGAATCTAATTCAAGAAGTGTGAGGAGACTATGGAGATGGACGGGAAGCTGAAGATTGCTGGGGTGCAGATGGAACCCAAGATCCTTGAGAAGGATAGGAACCTGACAAGATGCCTGGAGCTGATTCAGGCCACTGCCCGGGAGGGCGCTCGGCTCATTGTCTTTCCTGAGTGCGCCCTGACTGGATACGTATTCAGTGGCCTTGAGGAAGCCCTCCCCCTTTGCGAACCTATCCCCGGCCCCAGCACCGAGAAAATCCTTGGCGTGTGCCGGGAACTGAATGTGTATGTGGTAATCGGCTTGTTGGAAAGAGACGGTGGCAAATGCTACAATGCAGCAGCTCTTCTAGGTCCTGGGGGAGTGCTCGCCAAGTACCGCAAGGTTCATCTTCCCTATCTCGGCGTTGACCGCTTCGTGAACCATGGCAACCTGCCTCTGACTGTATGTCAGACCGAGATTGGGAGGATAGGGATGGGCATCTGTTACGATATCAATTTCCCCGAACACGCACGTGTTCTGGCATTGGAGGGAGCGGATATTATTGTTCTCCCTACGAACTGGCCTCTGCGTAGGGAGTTCGTCCCGGAGCATATCATCCCGGCAAGAGCCGCTGAGAACCTGGTCTTCGTTATTGCCGTCAACCGTGTTGGTGAGGAGCGAGGCTCAAGGTTTATCGGTCGCAGCAAGATCGCCCACTGGGCTGGAGGAATAGCTCTGGCTGAAGGAAAGCCATATGAGGAAGATATCCTCTACGCTCATATCGAACCGGCAACAGCCAGGGAGAAGCATCTGGTATTCGTTCCTGGGGAGTTTGAGGTGGATATCTTTAAAGACCGAAGGCCAGAGCTATACGGCGTTATCACTGACCCGTTGGCAGACCCTACTCGCATTAGGGGATAAGACCGCACCTTCAACATGCTTTTGGGCAATAGTATCGGCTAGCTTGTCCAGAGCCCTGAAGTCTGCCTCTTTCGGGAACCCCTTGCTGAGCACAGGGTCCAATAGTTCCACCTTTAGGTTAGGGATCATCCCGGCGAGGAGTTCCACAGTCTTGCCTCCCCAGCCGTAGGAACCGATGATAGAGACAAATCTCAGTTTGGGCCTCAGGGCGTTTGCCAGGAAGACCGCATGGGCAACATTCGGATGCGGACTGGATAGAACGGTAGGCGTTCCGATAACAATAGTCGCTGCATCCACCAATGCTATCGCCAGTTTCCCGATGTCAGTTACTGTGAGATCGAATTGTTTCACCATCACGCCCCTTTTGGTTAGAGCTTCGACAAGGTATCCGACCATCTTACGAGTGCTGCCATGCATCGAGATATAGGGTAACACCACAATGTTTTTGGGCTCGTCGAAGACCCAGCTATGATATGCTTTCAAGATGAACTCCGGTCTATCATACATAGGTCCGTGGCTGGGAGCGATGATATCAATTGCGTAGTCTTTTATTTTCTTCAAGTTATTCTCGATATTCGTTCGGAAGGGCATCATGATTTCCGCATAGTATCTCTTGGCTGCCTCGTA
>SOKG01000066.1 GCA_004376205.1 Dehalococcoidia bacterium
CGGGCATTTCCCGCTATCCAATCCCACACTCTCACTGTATGTTCTGTCTCCTCCAAGAGGCTTGACAGGGCCAAGATGTCATTTGGCCCGTAATTTTGTTCGAGTTCAGCCAAGTTAGCTGCACCGAATCGGATGAGCAAGTTGGAGGGGGGATTTCGCTGTAGAATCCAGGAGGACACCTCGGGTTTCAGAGCGAAGCTTTCCGAGTGAGGAAAGCTCTGGAATATAGCCTCGGCAACCCTCCTGGTTCCATCCACAGTTGAAAGATCCCCAGTCAAAAGGAGTTCATCCATGTCCTTCTCCACCTGGAGCATCAAGTCCTTTATGCTTTGAATGATGTCGGTGGAAATCGGCTCCCCACGGATATTGAGCCGCTCACGAACAAACTCCTCAAACTCCTTGCGGTACCTTTGAAGAATAGCGTTATATATGCTGTCAGTGCTTACGATCTCGTCGGTAGGGGAGGTGAGTTCCTTGGGCATTACCAGGGGAACTCCAGGTATGAACTCGCGGTAGGTCACCCCGGGTAGGAGCGGCTTCAGCGCCTTTTCTTTCTCCACCCACCTCGCCGAGAAGCCAGGTTTCTTTTTGATGAATTCCTCAGTCTGCTGCTCAATCTCCTGCTCCGCCACGAGGGATGTGAGGCGCTCTACCTCGTCGGGGATCGCAGCCCCGAACCTTTCCCGATACGCCCCAAGCTCTTGAGCAAACCCGGCCTCCCTCCCGTAACACATTGGGATGAAGGCGTTTAAGATGTTGTCCTTGGTGAATGCCTGCTCCAGACAGTAAGCGAGCAGGAAGTCATAAACGATCTCCGCCCAGAGATTTGGAGGAAACCTGAAAGCCTCTGGATCGCTCCCTGCCAGCTTCCGTAGCTCTATTGACGCTTCTCTGGACAGGATCTCTTGGTATAAGCCTTGGAACTCGTTGAAACCTTGCTTGTATCGCTCTATCGAGCCGATGGGGTCTGGCGCCACTTCATCTGGTCGGTGGTCCTTCCTCTCTCCAAAGATGGCTGGGGGGTGGATTATGTCCCCTTTTTGCTGCCACCATTCTTTGCCGACTGCTATCTGTTCGAAGATCGCCTTGGTCTGCTGCCTCCACACTGATTGTTGGTCGGGGTGAGCTGCACCGATTTTGACACCAAGACTTGTTTCGCAAATCTTCGCTTCATTGATGATAGCGGTTGTGATGAGCCAGCTGTCCAGGCCGTACTCACCAACTTGATCACTCCAGGTGTTGGGATCGGCCAGATAGATTCTGAGGAGTTTGCTTGAGACCCCAAGTATGCCTCCAGGGAGGCCCCCTGCTTTGAGATTGAAGATAGAAGTGAGCAAAGGACGCACCAGGTGAGTGGATGCTGGCGCGTCAAAGTAATGACAGTTGAACCGTGGGATAACGAGGTCTATGCCCTCTTCCTTCACAGGAAAGAGGAGATAGTTCACCCATTCGGGAGCCAAACCTTCGGTTTGAGAGTTCACTTTTTTGCTCTTGAGATCAGCCTCAAACAGGGCCAGATCGGCATTCAGCCTGTCTGCTATCTCCATTATGGCCCTTAGGGTCCAAGCTTTCCCACTCACGCGTTTGTTCTTCATGAGGAAGGCTATACCCTTTACGCCACGTCCCAGATGCACTTGCTGAACAACGTTTAAGGCCTCTTCTCCTTCGAGGGCACCAACGCACGCAAGAACGCATTTCTTATCAGGAAAGAACCTTGAAAGTCCCTTTGCCACAGTCTTGCATACGTGCCCAATCCCATGGGCTTCGCTTTGAAAGGGGATGCCAACCACTATGTCAGCTTCCCCAATTTCGTTTGCCTTCTCGAGAGGTTCACGCAGCGATTCCGCGTAGGCCTCCTCAGCTTTCAAGGTATCGTTGTTCATCTCTTCGAAGTCTGCTCCTTATCTTAATGGCAACATACTTTAGCAGTCCCACTAACCTACTCAAACATTAGCACACTGCCATTCCGTCTACAATAGTTCTTGTGGGTGACTGGCACTGGAGAAATGGTACCATCTAGTACCAGCAGTCTTCGAAAGAAGACTTGCGCCCGGATTGGCGGTCACACGACCAGCACTGGGCTAACAAATGTAGAAAACGTCAGACTCTAGGAGTTAAAGGAACGGGCCCAGTGCATGGCATCGTTCAAGTGAGCTCGAAGCACATCAAAGCTGAAGTACCTCTTTCCCACCATAGTATTGTGGTCAGTGATGTTTTGCAACTTCTCAGGGCTGGTAAGAATTGCTATCATCTCGCGGGCCGCTCGCGTCAGCACTTCGAGGGGGATCTCTACAAGTCCCATGTTGTCTCTCTCCGAGAGTAGTGTATCTCCAAGAGATACCACGCTAACGCCCTTTGGGGCAATATCCTCCTTGAAAACGGGATACTCAAACACCGCGACGGGCAGTTCAGCGGCCAATGCCTCGAGAAGCTGATTGCCAAATCCCTCCCATCCCGTGAGGTAGAGGACGAAGTCAGCCATAGCATACAAATCGGGATATAGAGCGTAGAGCCCTTCATCTTCAGAACGATATGGGCGAACGTCGTCCCCCGCGTATCTCCATACAATCTTCAGTGTATCGAAGAGCTTAAAGAGCTTCTTTTGGTAGTCAATGAAAGCTCGCTCCGGTCGACCGGCGAGAACAAGCACTACCCGACTCTTGTCAGAGAATACCTCGCCATGGTGGAGCCTCTTCCCTACCATCTCCTGGCGTAGGCTTTGCAGAACGGCGGTTAGGTGCCCTGCCAATTCCGTCTGCTTGTTGGGGACAATGCGTGCACCTGCGAGGAGAACCACGTCATGTGCCTCAATACCATACTTTGCCCGAAGACGCGCTCGAATTCTCACGCGCTCCCTGGGCTCGAGTCTTTGGTCAAAGTCCATTGTATCATTAATGACTTCGGCATCCACACCTTTCTCTCCAAG
>SOKG01000053.1 GCA_004376205.1 Dehalococcoidia bacterium
GCCCCGACTGGTTGATGATGTGAACTCCTGTGGCCTTGAAGGAGTCGTAAATAGGTGTTCCGGTTTGCAGGCCCATCTCCTCTGCCGATCTCTTGGTTATCAGAGCAACCAGGGGGAAGCCGCAGTCCATCTCGACACGGGCAAGGGGGCCGAACAACACAATACGGGTTATTTCAGCGGCGAAGGTATTCCTGGCGCTGGTTGAGTCCTTGGCCCGCGACAGGGTTATCTCCTCGGGGCGGATGCAGGCATATACCTCCTCGCCGGGGCTGAGGTTCGATATCCCCGCTATTACGTTGTCGTCGATATCTACGGTGACCATGCCCTCCTCGTTGGAGGCTATCGCTCCGCCCAGTATATTCTCCATGCCCACGAACTCGGCGATCTCCCTGCCTTGAGGCAAGCTGAATACCTCCCTCGGGTCGCCTGTTTGCAGCATCTCGCCTGCCATAATCACTCCCATCCTGTCGGCAAGGCGCTGTCCCTGATACATATCGTGGGTGGACATTATTACGGTGGTGTCCAGCTTTTGGATGACTTGCGATATCAGTCTTTCTATATTTGACGTAGATACAGGGTCGAGGTTCGCGGTAGGCTCATCCAGCAGCAACAGCTCGGGTTCGACTACCATCGCCCTGGCAAGGGCCTCTCTTTGAACCTCTCCTCCCGATAGTGATCGTGCAGTCCTGTTCTCATATCCCGAGAGCCCGACGGTCTCCAGCGCATTTGTTACCTTATTGCGCAAGATGGCTCCTTTTTCCTCCCTGACTCTCAGGCCATAGGCCACATTGTCGTAGACGCTGGTGTTGAATACGGCAGTCTTCTGAAAGACTATCGCTATTCTTCGGCGTATCTCCAGCCTGCTCCTCTCAGAATCCGTGACCTCCTGGCCGCCGAAGTAGATTCTACCCGATGCGGCTTTATCGAGGAGGCCTATGAGGCGCAGGAGCGTTGTCTTTCCGGAGCCTGTTGGGCCTATTATGACGAACACCTCGCCCTGCTCGACGCTCAGATGAATGTCCTTCAGTACCTCGCTATCGCCGTATCTCTGGCATAGGCCCTTGACTTCCAGAAACATTTTCTACCTCTGCTGTAACCTGTTCACCAGAACGCTGACGACAAGCGCCAGCGAGATAAGGATCATTCCAAGTGCCAATGGTAGTCCAATATTTCCCTGACTTGTCTCGAGTGCTATCGCAGTGGAGAGTACTCTGGTGTAACCTTCTATGTTGCCGCCAACCATTATGGCGAGGCCGACCTCAGAGATAGCCCGGCCGAAGCCGACCAAAACGGCGGTCAAGGTGGCGTACCTAGCTTCCATTAATATCGTCCGAATCGTTTGAAACCTGCTGGCGCCCAGGGAGACGGCGGTGTCCTTGATCTCGGGCGCCACTCCGCTCAGGGCTGAGATCGTCAGTCCGGTTATAATAGGAGCGATCAGGAACACCTGCCCGATTACCATGACCTGGGGGGTGAAAAGTATGCCGAAAGTACCGAGCGGTCCTTCCTTGGAGAATGCCATGAATGCCAGCAAGCCGACGAAGACTGTGGGCAAGCTGTAGAAGGTCTGTATGATGTTTACTAAGAGCCTTTTGCCCCTGAAATCGTGAAAATGTATCAGGCAGCCGAGGGGCACAAATATCAGGGCAGCCAAGAATGTGGAGCTGACTGATATCGCCAAGGTCGTGGCTGTTATCTCCAGCATCCTGGGCCCCCGGTGAAAATCTTATTCAGGGCGGTGCCGAAAGCATCGGCTATCTCTGACATGGTCTTCTACATGTTCTGGCCGGCGCATGGAGCAAACAGTTGTCTGCCGTATTCCTCCACGCCGTACTCTCCAATGAACTCCTGTATCTCCTCCAAAGTGAGGAATTCTACCAGGTTGTTTGCCATCTCAGCCTTTTCACTTCTGGTTGCGGCCATCACTGAATACACATTGAGCAGTATATCTCCCTCGTCTACAATCGCGACCAGGTCCAGATCCGATTTGTAGACCAGATATGTCCCGACGTCGCTCAGGGTGTAGGCCCGCATCTCGTTTGCCATCACCAGGATGGGCCCCATACCGCTACCGGCCTCTACATACCAGGCTCCTGACCTTCTGACATCCTCGTAGTCGTAACCTGCGCTGGCCCAGACCGCTTTTTCCTTGCCGTGTGTACCTGAACCGTCTCCCCTGGAGATGAACTTGACCTGCGAGTTTGCCTTGCCCTCTGCCATTAACTTGGTGAATGCGTCCTCCGGACTCATGCCGCTGATGCCCGCTGGGTCGGCTTCCGGCCCGACTATCAGAAAGTAGTTGTAGGCAAAAGGCACCCGCTCTACACCATGACCCTCGGCTACGAACTGCTCCTCGCGGGCTTTGGAGTGGACGGCGATAACATCCACATCGCCCCTTCGGCCCCACTCCAGGGCTTTCCCGGTACCGGCGTAGATTACGTCCAGTTCCACACCATACTCATCTTCGAACATTGGCTCCAGATATTCCCAGAGGCCGGTGTCATACAGGCTGGTGGTCGTTGCCACCCTGAGCCTTTCCCCTGTCTGCCCACATGCCGGGAGCACGCTGACCAAGGCCAACAGCATTGCTGTCGCCATTAAAAACATCGAAATCCTTGTCACTGTGTTTCGATCTCCGTTTTGTAGCGTTGCCACTCCTGTGGCAACGAACTCTCCGTCGTGACAGAAGTCACGACGCTACACAGGGCGAGGTCTTTGGATAACTTCTATTGTGTTTTCTCTCGCTGTAGGATACTGAATCGAGCAGGAGGGGAACAAGACAAGATAAAGGCGCCCAAGCTTCTTGAGCGCCCGTGCATAGTCTGATGTGTTCCATCGTTTTCTCCTTTCCAAGCGTGGGAGGCATCGCCGTTTCCAGCGATACCCTATTGCCTACCTGCCCTGGATCTCTCTTTAGGCACAGTAGATCGGAGAACATATTAACTTTGGGGGGAATTATAGCACAAGCCCAGACTTGTGCGCAAGCACTAGGCCTTCTTGAATTCCAGACAGAGGACGCGCTTGGTCGAGGGCGTGACCCTGGCGCGGTGGTCAATGCGCCAGCCCACCACCCAGAGGATGTGCTGCGGCGAGCAGACTAGAGGAATTCGATCCCGCCAGGGGCGGGGAATCTTGGCATCGACCATGAAGTCCTGAAGCTTCTTGGGGGACTCCATCCCCAGGGGCTGAAACCTCTCGCCGCGCCTTCGTCCCCGGACTGTGAGCCCCTGCCCCGCTGTATCGAGATCAAGGCATGCCTTCAGCTTTTCCTCGTCATTCTCTATTGGTCGATGATTGAGGATAGTGCTTCTCACCCGCCAGCCGCAGAACTCGGTCTCACCGGGAACATTGAGTTGGTACTCGCCCTCTAAAGCGGGGAAGGGGCAGGTGATATCTCCCTTCGCTGTTAACAGCCCGTGGCTGTAATCGCCGTAGAAGGCCAGGCTGCGGGGTAGGGACAGCCGTTTACCTGCTGGCTTGGCCAGGGCCTCGAGCAGGCTCTCGATGTGAACGGACTCGACATCCTGCAGGTCGCCGAGTAGACGCTGGAGGGCTGAGCGGATGAGGTGTCGCTTCAGGGCAGGGTGAAGGCTGGAGAATTTTGACCTGTCAATGGCAATCCCGTCAGGCTGCTCCTTCGCCGCGTGTCCCCAAAGCCGAAACACTTCCTTGTCGATATAGGCTAGATCAGCGTCAGCGGCGCGGGCGGTGCGTAGTAGTGCCTCTTCGACATCAGGGTTGTATCCTCGAAGCAAGGGGAGGAGCTTGGAGCGGACCCGGTTGCGCAACCGGTTGGGCCAGTAGTTGGAGGAATCGCTTCGTGGGGATAGCCCCTGGGCGGCGCAATAGGCCTCGGTCTCCTCTCTCCTGACATCGAGGAGGGGCCGCGCTACTCTGAGCTGGGTTCCGTCGGGCAGGCTCAGCGTGCTCAATGGCTGCATACCGCGAAGCCCGGCAATCCCGGTCCCGCGCACCAGATGCATCAAGATGGTCTCGATCTGGTCATCGGCGGTATGCCCTACCGCTACCGTTCCAGTGCTCAAAGAAGCGGCAACCTGGGAGAAGAAGGCATATCTAACCTCTCGGGCTGCCTCCTCCAGGGAGAGGCGATGTTCCCGTTGATAGGCCCCTACGTCACGCCTCTCGATGGTCGCCGGGATTCCCAGGTCATGGGCAATCCCAGAGACGTACTCGGCATCGGCATCTGACTCGGCGCCGCGCAGCAGGTGATTCAGGTGAGCGATATGGAGGTTTGTCCCTAAGGTACGTTTGAGGCCGGCCAGGACATGGAGCAGGCATACCGAGTCTGGCCCCCCAGAGAGTCCTACTATCAGAGGCTCATTTACTCTGAACAGCTCGTGCTCCTCAATAAACCGTAGAACCCTTTTTGGCAGAGGCTGTTGGCGTCTCATTGGGTTTCCTCTTTCAAATGGCAGGTGTCGTTCAGCGAGACGAGCACTGTCCTCGAAGGATTGAAGTCCAGAGTGCACATGGAGGCCAAAGCCAACTTCATCCTTCTACACTGTGACAGGTCTAGCCCGAGCGCTCTGCAAATAATAGAGAGTATGGGGAAGAAGTGGGTGACCACAACCACCACTCCTTTATCGTTCTCTTCACCCTCCGCTGCCATCTGGTGTTGCCTCTTCACGATCTCCTGGATAGATGCCCAGACCTGCTCTTGGAGCTCATGCAGGGTGCAACCTCCGGGCGGTCTCACCGCAGTGCAGTCTTCTATCCACCTGTCCAGGAAATCGCCGTACTGGATCCTCATCTCCTCATATGTGAGGCCATCGACCTCTCCCGCATCCAGTTCCCTTAGCCCAAAGAGGGTTACCACCTCAACCTGGTGATGATGGGCTATAACGTAGGCTGTGTCTCGCGCTCTCTTTAAGGGGCTGGTGTAGATAGCCTCCACCCTCTCGTTCTTGAGCGCTTGAGCAAGCGCTTCGGCCTGCCTTCTACCCGTTTCATTTAGCTCCAGGTCGCTGATTCCCTGTATCCGATGCAGCTTGTTCCACTCGGTTTCCCCGTGCCTGACCAGGACGATTCTCATCGCTTCTCCTCATTTCGATATCTGCGAGCCAGCTCCACTCGCTTGTAATATGGTGGATGGTCGTAGAACATGAGCTCTGCCAATCTGCTGGGTTCGGGTTCTGTTAGATTCTGATCGGTGAGCTTAGTGAGCATGGTGGCGAATGCATCCGGATTGTCGGTGGTGGCGACGGCGTAATTGTCGGCTGCTTCCTCCAGGCGTCGGCTATAGGCGTTGGTCAGTGGGGCGAGCACTATGGCGAAGGCGGCCAGAACCAATGCAAGCAGGGGGAGCGCGGCCACGTCGGAGATGCTGTCGAAATCCAATATGGGCACTGCCCAGTTGAGCGTCAGGTTTATCAGGTAGAATGCAAGAAGCATCAGCGCTGACTGTGTCACGATAGTCTTGGCAATGTCCCTGTGGCGTTGGTGGCCCAGTTCGTGAGCCATGATCACCTCGATCTCCTCCGGGGTGTAGCGCTGGAGAAGAGTGTCGCTGATAGCAATGCGCCTGGTGCTGCCCCAACCCATCAGCATAGCATTGCCGGCGGATGTTTTGCTGCCAAAGTTTATCTGGAAAACGTCCTTCACCTCGGTCTGGCAACGCTCTGCCAAGCTGAGTAGCCTCTGGCGGAGCTCGGGGTCAGCGAGCGGTTCCAGTTTGAAGAAAAGGGGCAGGATCATCACCGGCGCCAGCCTGGTCATGATCACGGTGACCAATGTCACAAAGGCGAAAGCCAATAGCCACCAGGTCCCGGGGAAGGCCTGGAGGAATAGATAGATGACTACTACTAAACCTGTACCGAGCGCTAGTCCCAAAATGACCTCCTTTGCCTCATCGGCCAGCCATGAACTCCAGCCTTGATGTGAGAGGCCGTAACGATGGGGCAGAGCAAAGCTGCGATAGAAACTGAGCGGTGCGGAGATGATGCCATAGCTTATCATCAGAATCAGAAAGTACAGGACAACCCTCGCTGACTGGGGGAATTCCAGGAGGTTTCTCAGTCCACTGGAGAGCCCGCTGAGCAAGACAGTGAGCAGGAAGATAGCCCCCAGCGCCAGTTCAAGCAGTAAGAGGCGCCTCATCTGTCTGGTGTATTCCCGCGCCTGTTCTCGTCTCTGTGGGTCTAGGGATTGCTCTGACATGTCTACAGGTCTAGCGGCGGGGAGTGTATTTATTCTGCTGGGCCAGGATCAGTTTGGTGCGATGGACGGATTTGGGAGGATTGGCAAAGCCGAGCGCTGATATCACCTGCTCCGGCCTGCCTGTCCCTTTGTTGTCGCAACGCAGTCGCATTCCCAGGGTGCACTCAGGTGGATCCCAATCGAGTAGCCAGAGGCTCTCAATCAGGCTCCGCAGATCATATTTGCGAATCTCTTTATCCCGAGCGTGCTGCCAGGGCAGCGTATCCCTGGCCAGCAGAGAGCCCAGGGAGGCATCCACTTCCTTTGGCCCTTTATCGGTGACTACACCAACCTCATATTCAGCATAGCGCACCTGGGATTGGAGCGAAGGCAACCCTAGACCCACCTCCACCACCTCGGAGATGTCGATGCTGGGAGGCAACTGTTTGCCGATGGTCTTGATGAAAAAGTGTGGTGAGACCCGATGCTCCAGGAAGATGTCCATAAGCTCCCCGCCACTGGTCACACCTACGGCTAGAGGTGCTGCCAGGGATAGCTTGGGATGGGGGCTGAACCCCTGGGAGTAGGCCAGTGGGATATCAGCCCGACGCAGCGCCCGTTGCCAGAGACGCATCAGGTCTAGATGCGAGATGTACTTTACCTCTTCACCTCGACTGAATGTTAGACGCAATCGCTGCACCCTATTCCCTCGTGACCAAAATCTTCCCGATCTTGACCCCTTTCATTTCGGTTATTACCAGCTTCAAGTTATTGTATTTCAGTTGCTCTCCCTCCTTGGGTATGTGACCGAGCACGCTTAAAACAAAGCCGGCTACTGTCTCATATTCTCCTTCCGGCAGTTCCAATGCTAGCTTCTCATTGGCGTCGTCGAGCCTCATCCCGCCATCGATCTGGAAGCTGTTCTCGTCGATGGTCTCGAAGCTTTTTCTCACCTTGGCCAGCTCGTCTCCAAGCTCCCCCACGATTTCCTCCAATAGCTGCTCCATTGTGACCAAGCCGGCGGTGCCGCCGAACTCGTCGACGATCATGGCTATCTGACCGCCGGACTCCTGTAGCTCGGTGAAAAGCTCAGCGATGAGTTTAGTCTCTGGTACGAAGTATGCCGGGCGCGCTAGCTTGTCGATGGGGCTATCTTGTTGGATGGTGCCTTTGGCCTGGGCCATGAGCACGTCTTTTATCCACAGGACGCCGACCACGTTGTCGATAGTGTCCTCGTAGACCGGGAAGCGGGAGTGGGAATGCTGGGCATAGATGGTGAGAAACTCAGAGAGTTTGGTGCCTTTCTCCACCCAGTTGA
This sequence comes from Dehalococcoidia bacterium, assembly GCA_004376205.1. Taxonomy (GTDB): domain Bacteria; phylum Chloroflexota; class Dehalococcoidia; order SZUA-161; family SZUA-161; genus SOKG01. The sequence continues at coordinate 7,475 of SOKG01000053.1, forward strand.
TATCCGGGCGGGGGGTCATTACCTCGACAACCTGGCGGTCGCCAAAGCGAAACACCCTCTCCACCATCTCGGCCTCAGCTTCCGCCAGGGTCCCCTCCTCCATCCCCACAGAGACGGCGGTACGAATCTCGCCCTCGCTCACCAGTGCCTGTGGTGCCGGGGAGGCCCCCACTATCCGAGCCAACTTATCGGCTATCCAGACAAGTATCGATGCTATCGGTGACAGGACCCATATCAATAGCTTCATCGGTGCGGCATAGAACAATGCCATTCGCTCTCCATATCGGGTGGCCACAGTTTTAGGGAAGACCTCGCCAAAGACGAGCAGCAGTATGGTTACTCCCGCTGTAGCTACTAGCACCGCTTGCCCCTCAGCTAGCACTGATAACGCTATTATTGTAGCCAGAGCGGCAGCGGCGGTGTTTACCAGGTTATTGCCCAAGAGGATGGTTGTTAGCAAGTGCTCGGGCTTCTCTGTCATCGTAGCTACCTGCTTGGCAGCGCCACCTTCGGTGTCCGCCAGGTGTCTCAGCCGCAGCTTCTGTAAGGAGACGAAGGCTACTTCCGAACTAGAGAAAAAGCCGGAAAGCAGCAGGCAGACAAAAAACAGTACCAGGTATAATATATCGATATTGCTCATGCTCGTAACCCCCTGTCCTTTAGGACTCAACTCTTTGGGCTGTCAATTCTCCCCAGAGACCACCATCGTGTAGGGCGACCAGATTCGTCGTCAGCAACTCGTTGGCTAATTGCTCCTGGCGGGGCATGAATACCCTGAGATAGTTATCAGTGAGCCCGAACCAGATTCCATCTTTTTCCCCCTCCCACAACACACTCATTCTTTGGCCCAGAAAACGTCCCCGAAAGCGCCGGCTGCTCCCCTCGGCTAGGTCGAGCATGAGATGGGTGCGTCGCCTCTTCTCTCCATCTCCTACCGTGTTTGCCATCCCTGCCGCCCTGGTGCCAGGTCGTGGTGAGTAGGGGAATATGTGCAGGCCGGCGAAGCCCATACGCTCGCAGAAACGGTAGCTCTCGTTGAATTTCCCCTCGCACTCGCCGGGGAAGCCAACCATAATGTCAGTGGTCAAGGCTAGGTTAGGTATCGCATTGCGCGCCAGCGATACTGCCCGCTCATACGCAGCGGTGGAATAAGCGCGGCCCATTCGTTCAAGCACGGAGTCACTGCCGCTCTGTAGCGGAAGGTGAACATGGGGGCAAAGGCGACTATCCTCCCAGAGCCGCAGGAGGTCAGGAGTCAGATCGGAGGGCTCGAGCGAGGAGAGCCGCAATCGCTGTACATCGCTTTCCTCGAGGATGTGCATGATCAACCCTTGGAGCCCTTCACCTGGCCTGTAGCGCCCGATTCTGCTGCCGGTCAGGACCACTTCTTTGTAGCCCTCGGCCACCCTGGTCTTGACCTCGGCGACAACCTCTTCTTGTGGTCGGCTCATCTCCGGGCCGCGGACTCGGGGCACGACGCAAAACGAGCATGGCTGGCTGCAACCTTCCTGTATCTTGACCAGGGCGCGGGTGCGCAATGGCGGGTTTTGAGGACTGCTTCTCTTTCTACGGGCTCTATGCCCATTGGCTTTGTCCTCGATTATCTCTACCGTTCTCTCCTTATCACGGTTGCCTATTATCAGTCCTACACCCTCGATGCTGCCGAGCTCCACTGGCACCCGCTCTGCATAGCAGCCGGTGACCACGATCAGAGCGTCAGGATTGCGGCGATGGGCCAGCCGCAACAGCTTGCGGCACTTGTGGTCAGCGATGTGGGTTACGGTGCAGGTGTTCAGCAGGTAGATATCAGTAGCTTGGTCGGGAGCAACAACCTGGTAACCAGCCTCGAAGAATTTGCGAGCTAACGAATCCGTCTCCGCCCGATTGAGCTTGCAGCCCACAGTCTGGAGAGCTATTGTCCCCGGACTAGACCCCTCCTCCTCAACTGTCAACGTCATTCCCTCCGGACAATACCTGCCCTGGATTAGATTATATGTTGCCCCATCCTGCCAAGTCAAGCTCAGCGCAAAGCGAGTAGCGGGTAGTCCTTTCTTTGACAGGGGCTATATTATGCCTTTTCGCCCTCGACAACCCCCTTCGGCTTGATTTTGATCTGTTTGGGCTTGGACTCCTCAGCCTTGGGGATGGTCAGGGTCAGCACCCCGTTCTCGAAGGTTGCTTCCGCTTTATCCGTTTGCAGCGAGGTGGGGAGTAGGATGCTGCGGCTGAAGGCTCCGTAGCTTCTCTCCTTGCGGAAGTAGTCCTCCTTCTTCACTTCCCCCTCTGTCTTGGTCTCTCCCTTTATGGTCAGGGTATCACCCGTTATGGTGACGTCTACCTCTTCGGGCTTGACGCCGGGCACGCTCGCCTTGACTATCACGTCCTCATCGGTCTGGTACATGATTGTCAAGATAGCTGCCACGTATTCATTAGAAATGACTACAATGATATTATCACATTTCGGGCCAAGGCTTTTGACAAAATCGTTGTCAGGAGTTATAATATATCCTAGGAGTTCAGGACATGGCGGGGAAGGATTACTATAGGGTCTTAGGGGTAAGCAAGAAGGCCACTGCCAAGGAGATAAGGCAGGCTTATCGAAAGCTGGCCCGAAAGCACCATCCAGACGTTAACCCCGGCGATGAGTCAGCCGAGGCCAAATTTAAGGAGATAAATGAGGCCTACGAGGTGCTGTCCGACGCCGAGAAACGCAAGAAATATGACCAGTATGGCGAGAACTGGCAATACGCTGACCAGTTTGCCAAGGCTGGGCGGGGGCAACCTTCCCGGGATTTTTCCACGGGAGGCACTGTATTCGACTTCGGCGACATCGGTGGGGGAGGATTCGGCTCCATCTTTGATTCAGTTCTGAGCGGTCTTGGGGGTAGGAGAGCACGTCGTCCTCAACGCGGTCGGGATCTAGAGTATCCTGTTGAAGTATCTTTGGAGGAGGCATATCGGGGAGCAACGCGGATGCTCGAGACTCAAGGGGAGGAAGGGGGCCCAAGCTGCAGGGGAGAGGGTTGTCCTGCCTGTGGTGGCTCG
>SOKG01000154.1 GCA_004376205.1 Dehalococcoidia bacterium
CCGTAGGGGCAGACCAGCGTGTCTGCCCCAATCACGGGCAATCACGTTGGATTGCCCCTAAAATATGGCCCGAACACAGAGGTTCACAAGAAACAAAACCAACATTGGGAAGAATCGTGCAGTGGTTCAAAACAATGACCACCAACGATTATATTAAAGCTGTCAGAATGAACAATGTCGAACCATTCCCAGGGAAATTGTGGCAGCGCAATTATTACGAACACATCATCCGGAATGAGACCGATTTGAACAGCATTCGGCAATACATCATAGACAATCCCAGCAAATGGGAAGAGGATGAGGACAATCCCAAGAATCTTACCAGAGTCGCAAGGTGTCAAGCCCTCGCAAGCAGGAAATGAAAGAAATGGAGAATAGAATAAATTGAAACTACCGGATGAACAGGGCCACTATGGGCCCTATGGCGGCAAATTCGTGCCCGAGACCCTCATGCCTGCCTTGAGCGAGCTTGAATCGGCCTATAGTCAGGCGTGTGCTGACGCAGACTTCTGGAAGCAGTTCAACTCCCTGTGCCGCGATTATGCTGGCCGCCCCACACCCCTTTACCACGCCCAGAAACTGACGCAGAAGCTGGGTGGGGCACAAATCCTGCTCAAGCGGGAGGACCTGGCTCATACCGGCGCCCACAAGATCAACAACACTCTGGGCCAGGGGCTGCTGGCTCTTCGAATGGGCAAGCGAAGAGTGATAGCAGAGACTGGCGCCGGGCAACATGGTGTGGCAGTAGCCACCATATGCGCCATGTTGGAGCTGGACTGCGTTGTCTACATGGGCGAGGAGGACGTTCGGCGCCAATCCCTGAACGTCTTTAGGATGAAACTCCTGGGCGCTGAAGTGCGCCCGGTTTCCTCAGGGAGCCGCACCCTTAAGGATGCTATCAATGAAGCTATCCGCGATTGGGTGACCAATGTGCGCACGACCCACTATCTGCTGGGCTCCGTCGTTGGCCCCCACCCCTACCCCATGATAGTGCGCGATTTCCAGTCGATAATCGGGCGAGAGACCAGAGAGCAGATAATGGCAGCCCAGGGAAGACTTCCCGATTACATAGTCGCCTGTGTGGGCGGAGGCAGCAATGCTATCGGCATCTTCCACCCCTTTATCGATGAGCCTGGCGTAAAGCTAATTGGGGTCGAGGCGGCGGGGCTTGGCCTGAGCAACGGAACCCATGCTGCCCCGTTGGTAGCTGGCAGCCCGGGCATACTCCACGGTGCTAAGTCCTATTTGTTGCAGGACAAACATGGCCAGGTGAGAGATACACGCAGCATCGCCCCTGGTCTGGACTATCCCGGGGTAGGCCCCGAGCATAGCTACTACAAGGACACGGGGCGAGTAAGCTACGTCGCAGTCAGCGACGACCAGGTGCTGGAGGGATTTCAGCTCCTGTCCACTACCGAGGGTATAATCCCCGCCCTGGAGCCAGCCCACGCTATATATTACGCCGCGCAAATAGCGCCTGAGCTGGACAAAGACACGCTTTTGGTAGTTAATCTCTCCGGTCGAGGCGACAAGGACATCTCTATTGTGGCTGAGGCGTTAGGAATAAGCCTGTGAGTGCAATCAAGGATATCTTTGCCAAGACGGGGCATAAGGCACTTATTACCTACCTCACCGTGGGATATCCCAACGTGGAGACTACCCTGGAGATAGTCCCCCTGATGGCCTCTTCTGGATGCGACCTCGTAGAACTGGGGATACCCTTCTCAGACCCCTTAGCCGACGGTACCACAATCCAGAGAGCGAGCTATCATGCGCTGAGACAAGGGGTCACCCCAGAACTTTGCCTCGGGGTAGCTCAAAAGCTAAGAGCACAGGTAGACATACCGCTCGTGTTCATGACCTATTTCAACCCGGTGCATAGATATGGGCTAGACGCCTTCTGCCGCGATTGTTCCCAAGCTGGCATCAGCGGGCTGATCGTCCCCGACCTGCCCCCGGAGGAGGGGGCGGAACTGGAGGACATCTCCCAGAGGCACGGCCTCGACCTTATCTACCTGCTTGCTCCCACGAGCACGGACGAACGCATCAACGTGGTAGCAGCGAGGTCACGGGGTTTCATCTATCTTGTGTCGCTAACCGGGGTTACAGGGGCTCGGGACAGGTTACCCCAAGAGCTGGAAAGCTTCGTCTCAAAAGTGCGGCAGAGGGCCCGCCAGCCACTTTGTGTCGGCTTCGGGATATCCACCCCGGACGAGGCACGCCGGGTGGCAAAGGTAGCGGACGGAGTTATCGTAGGCAGCCGTCTCATACAATTGATCGAAGGGGAAAATCCTGCCCCCAGGGTGCGCTCTTTCGTCCAAGGCCTGAGGGACGCTCTTTCCGACCAAGTTAAAGACTCCGATGGGACCTGAACTTAGAAAAGGAGGGCTTTATGTAGCAGGCCATTAAGCTGAAAGCTTTAAGTCCATAGAATGAAAGGAGGGAAATGGACACAAAGATTATCTTGACTGAAAAGGAGATCCCCACCTCCTGGTACAACATCCAGGCTGACCTGCCGGAGCCGCTACCACCCCTGCGCCACCCCGGCACCAAGGAGCCGACGCGCCTACCACCTCCCCTATTCGCGCGTGAGCTCGATGAGCAGGAGTTCAGCAAAGAGCGCTACATCGATATCCCCGAGGAGGTGCAGGAGATCTATAAGCTGTGGAGACCCACCCCTCTCCACAGGGCCTACCGCCTGGAGAAGGCGCTCGAGACCCCGGCCCATATCTACTACAAGTATGAAGGGGTGAGCCCCGCCGGCAGCCACAAGCCCAACACTGCGGTGGCCCAGGCCTACTACGCCAAGAAAGAAGGATGCAAGCGCCTAGCCACCGAGACTGGCGCCGGTCAGTGGGGCAGCGCCCTGGCCCTGGGCTGCCAGTTCTTCGGCCTGGAGCTGAAGGTCTATATGGTC
>SOKG01000092.1 GCA_004376205.1 Dehalococcoidia bacterium
GCCCGCCATGCTGTAGGCCTTCTTGGCGGCTTTCACCAGGGCGTCACAGTCGGCCAAATCCCTGTCTCCCAGGTAGTGTGTCTCATAGCAGTTTGAAGCTCCCAAGATCCATACGGGCTTCTTTGTGAGCTTCTTGGCTTTTTCCTCCGAGGCCAGAATCAGGGCGCAGGCGCCATCTGACGTTGGCTTGGTGTCCAGAAGCCTGATGGGAGATGACAGCGTCTTTGAGCTAAGGACATCCTCCACTGTTATATCAAGGGGCTCCTGCGCAAACGGGTTATTCTTGGCATTGCCGCGGTTCTTGACTGCCACTGCGGCGCATTGCTCTGCCGATATGCCATACTTGTACATGTATCGTTTGGCCTGCATAGCGGCGGCTGAGAGAAAGTCCAAGCCCAATTGTCTCATGAGAATAGCGTCAAATGCGGCGTTTTCGATCAGGCTTTTGTCGGCCTGAGACTCCTTTGTATGTGCTGCCACCAGGACGATATCCTGATGGCGTGAGAGAATCTGGCCCATAGCGCAGTAGACGGCGTTGATCCCATCCTCAGCCACTTTGTCCTCATGCCCCAGATGCGCGCCCACAACGTGCTGGATATTCATGCTCGATATTGTCCTGCCGTCCCAGAAATCCTGGGAGCAAGTGACAGCGGAGTCGATGTCGGACAAAGTGAGTCCTGTCGCCTGCAGAACTTGCGCTATTGCCTCATAGGCCAGTTCCCCTTCATTTACGTCACCCCTATCCGGGTGGTACTTTGTCTGCCCTACTGCCACAACACCTACTCTTTCGGCCATACATGCCTCCTTCCTGTGCCACTGACGGAATACTCCCACAGATTAGAGCGGCTTGGTGATACTGGAGTGGCCTCCGGTAGACCTGCCCAGGGCGCCAGGGCTTTCCGCAATACCACGGAACCCTTAGATTCGGCAGCCAGGCCCTTCATATAGTGGCTATCTCTCATATGTCTATTGCATGGTTTGGTGCGTGAGGTGGTACCGGAGCACCATGTCGGCAACGTTCATCCCGGAGTCTGTTGCTTGATGAACCCCGACTCCATAGCCGCCGGCGTCAGTACCCACATAGAACAGTCCTTGGATAGGAGCCTTGGCCGAAGGCTTATTGGCGCCAGCCTGGCCTATCATCTGTCCCAGCCCTATGCACTCTCCGCCCTGGCCTGGCAGCACCTGATCACGAGTAAGGTTGCAGACGTCGCGCGGAGAGTAGGTCTCTTTGAACTCGATGTACTTTGGCATATCCGGGAAGACTTTGAACAGGATTTCCTCACCTCTGTCCGACCATGCCTTCTTGTTTTTTTGCGTCATCTGCGGGTCAGCGGGACACCAAAACAGCGTCATGAGCATCTGCTTGCCCGGTGGCGCGGCATTAGGGTCGTAGTTGGATGGGACTTCATAGTAGACGACCCACTCCTTGGGCATATCGCCTGAGTTGGCCTTGAAGAAGCGCTCCAGACTCCAAGCAGTATCATCGGAGAATATCACACCAAATGGAGCATCGGTCATCTTCTTGCTCAGGAAATAGCGAGTGCCGATGGCTCCCAAAGACGGGACCATCTCCTTTACATAGTTCACATAGCCCTTGTCGAAGTGCTCTTCGCCCACCAGTTTTAGCACCGTGGGCTGAATGCCGGCGTTGCTCACCACGATGGGAGCGTGGAAGGTACCCTTGTCGGTGACCACGCCAGTGACTTTGCCCTGGTCTACGGTGATCTTCTCTACCCTGGCTCGCATGATGACCTTGCCGCCGTTTGCCTCCACAGCCTCGGCGTAGGTCTCGGCTACACGGCCGATCCCACCCTCACAGAAAAGCCCGCCACCGCGAAGGATCATGTCTTGAACTGTTCTCACTGCCTCTGAGGCAGCCAAGGCGTCTACAGGGACCATAAACATGCCGTCGCACATCAGGCTAATGAAAAAGCCATATACCGACTTGGGTATATTGTAGCGGTCGATCAACTCCCGAAAGCTGGTGTCGTGTAGAGTGTCGATATCTTGCGGGCTCATCGTAGTCAGTTCTGTAAAAAACCTCAGGGCCTCCTCCCTGTCTTCTTGCTTTACCTCCAGCCAATCGAAGAGCGCATTGGGGTCCATCTGTCCGTCTGGCCTCTGGGGCATGCGCACGTACTTTCCTGAGTGAGATTTATGTAGACTATCCGGGCTTCCAGGGGATACCAGCTTCACCCGGTCCTCCATCCCCAGCTCCTTCAGGACGACTTCAAGCACATTTCCCATGACAGGGGCAACGATAACCACCCAGGCCGTATAGGTGAACCCTTTCTTGGAGATGGCCATTGCCTTGCCGCCAGCCTTGGCATTCTTATCGAGGAGCAGCACCTTGAGCCCCCGCTTTGCCAGCAGGGCGGCGCAGGAGCTGCCACCGAACCCAGCCCCGACTACAATGACGTCGTATGCTCCTTTTGCCATTTTTTCCTCCTCCGTTGCCTCATTTACGCCTTCTGGATTGCGCCGGTCCGTTGCGTCTTTTTCATCGCTTGGTGCGTGAGATGGTACCTCTGCACTACGTTGGCAACGTTGATACCGGACTCCACTGCCTGTTGGGTGCCGACTCCGTAGCCACCGGCATCACAGCCGACATAGAAGAGCCCCTGCACCGGGGCCTTGACCGAGGGCTTCTTACGACCGCCCTGGCCGACCACCTGCCCCAGACCGATGCATTCCCCGCCCTGGTTTGGCAGCACCTGGTCGCGGGTAAGGGCTGAGACGTCGCGTGCGGAATAGTACTCCTTGGATGCGATGTGCTTTGGCAGATCGGGGAAAACCTTGAACATGATTTCGTCAATCTTGTCCCACCAGAGCTTGTTCTCTTTAGCTGTCGTCTTTGGTTCGGAGGGCCCCCATACCGCTGCCAGGACGACCTGCTTGCCTTTCGGG
>SOKG01000151.1 GCA_004376205.1 Dehalococcoidia bacterium
CAGGATTGCTATGAGAGAGCAATTCATTCTCTGGAAAGTGCTAGAATTTGGCCATCTGCAGCTAGTCACAGCAAAGTAGCGTTAGCACGGGCGAAGGTAATGAATAACGAGATGGATATAAACCTGACTGACATATTTAAGTGGCATGACGATAACAGATATGAGAATATTGAAGGCTGGACGTCAAGATATGTAGGTGAGAGTTTGCTGAACATTGATGAAAAGCGCCTATCTGAGGCGGAGGACTGGATCAAGAGAGCCATCGAAGTGGATACAAAAAACGGCACGAGGCTTAGTCTAGGACACGACTACGCCCTCTATGCGGAAATGTTGAAACGAAAAGGCGACCTGTCGGAAGCAAAACAGAAGCTCAACAAAGCGATAGAGATCTTCAAAGAGTGCGGAGCCGACGGCTGGGTGAAAAGGACCCAGGCAACACTGAAGGCTGTTTCAAAAGAAGGTTAGCAGCAAAGGTAGGGTGGGTGAAGTGGCAACGGAACCCACCAAACCAGAGTGCTGGGACAAGAATTAGAATGAGTGGTGGGTTTCGCTAGGCTACACCCACCCTACTGAGGGGGCTCTCCCTTCGAGAGGGCTTTAGCGGGCTTACATGTGCTCAGGGGCGGTCATTCCCATGAGACCAAGGGCCTTGGCGAGGACGATTTGCGCCGCATTGACCAGCTTGAGCCGAGCCCAGGTCAGCGCCTCGTCGTCGGAAACGACCCGACATTGCTTGTAGAAGCTGTGGAAAGCGGTTGCCAGTTCCTGGGCGAAGTAGGGCAGGTGATGGGGTTCGAGATTTCTAGCGGCAAGCTCTATTAGCTCGGGGAACAACACCATTTTGCGGATCAGGTTGAGTTCCGCGTCAGTGGTGAGCGCGGCCACATCACCGTGGGTGCAGTCGATATTCCTCTCCCGGGCAAAGCGCTGGATGCTGGCGATACGGGCGTGCGCATATTGGACATAATAGACCGGGTTATCAGCCGATTCGCGCTTTGCCAGCTCCAGGTCGAAGTCCATCTGGCTGTCTGCGGAACGTGAGAGGAAGAAGAAACGGCAGGCGTCTGCTCCCACCTCGTCCACCAGCTCGCGGAGGGTGATGAGTTCCCCGGTACGCTTCGAGACTCTGAGCACGTTCTCCCCGCGGCGCAGGGTGACCATCTGCGAGATTATTATCCCCAGCCTCTCGGGGGCGACCCCCAGTGCACCGATCACCGCCTTCATCCGTGAGACATGACCCTGATGGTCGGCTCCCCAGATGTTGATCACACGATCAAACCCGCGTTCCAGAAACTTGTTGTAGTGATAGGCGGCGTCTGAGGCGAAGTAGGTGGGAACGCCGTTGCTGCGCACCAGTACGTTATCCTTGTCCTCGCCGAGAGCAGTAGAGACAAACCATTGTGCCCCTTCTCTCTCTTCGATGTGGCCACCCTGTCTCAACAGAGCCATTGCCTGTTCATATTGGCTATTTTCAAAGAGGCTGCGTTCGCTAAACCAGGTATCGAAGCTGACGCCCAGAAGCTCAAGGTCTGAGTGAATGGCTTTGATAGCCTTGTCCAGCCCGATTGCTCCCAACTCCTGGATTGCTTCCTCAGGAGTTTGCGTAAGGAAAGCATCTCCCGTTTCGGCGATAATCTCCTGGGCAAGCTCCACCGGATAAGAGCCCTGGTAGCCATCGGCAGGCATTTCACTCTCTTTACCCAGGGCCTGCAGATAGCGGCAGTAGAGGGAGCGATAGAAAGCGTCCATCTGGCTGCCGGCGTCATTGACATAGTATTCCTTTTCCACAGTGTAGCCAGCGGCGCTAAGCATGTTGGCCAGGGTGCTGCCTAGGACAGCGCCTCGCCCATGCCCGACGTGGATTGGCCCTGTGGGGTTGACGCTAACGAATTCGAGCTGGACTCTCAACCCTTTCCCCAGATCGAGGTTTCCATAATCTTCTCCAGCACTCAATATCTCCTCTACCTGCTGGGCGAGCCATCTACTCGTTAGGAAGAAGTTGATGAAGCCCGGGGCTGCCACTGATACTTTCTCCACCCCCTCGATTTGAGGCAAGAGGCCTGCCAGTATCTCAGCTATGGCCATAGGCTCCAGCCGGGCTGCTCTCCCCATCTTCAGCGGCAGGCTGGAGGCATAGTCACCATGCTCCGGGTTCTGTGGGTGTTCCAGAGTGATCTCGGGAAGGGCAATCGCTGGCAGCAGCTCCTTTGTTTGAGCTTCTTTGGCTGCTTGCTCCAAGAGCTCAGCGATTTTGTGTTTAGGCATAGCTAGTTCAACTCCCCTCCACTCTCCCACAGTCGGCTAACCTCCCTGGCAAGGAGCCCGTGCTCTGACTGCTGTAGGTAGGGATCGGTGTCAAAAAGGCGAATTGCTTCCCTGCGGGCAAGCTCCAAGAGTTCCATATCGGAGAGCTTGGCCATCTTCAAGTCGGGGAGCCCACTCTGGCGGGTGCCGAAGAACTCGCCTGGTCCCCTGAGCTTCAAATCCTCCTCGGCGAGGGCAAACCCGTCCTGAGTGCGTTCGAGGAGAGAAAGACGCTGCCTTGCATCTGCCGACGGGCTCTCGGCGAGGAGCAGGCAGTAGCTCTGGTGTTCTCCTCTTCCCACGCGGCCGCGAAACTGGTGTAGCTGCGCCATCCCGAAGCGATCGGCGCCTTCGATTAGCATCACCGTGGCATTGGGGACATCGACTCCTACTTCGACCACCGGCGTTGATACCAGTATGTCAAGAGCGCCGCTACGGAAGCGCCGCATCACCTCTTCTTTCTCCGGGCTGGCAAGCCTCCCGTGGAGCAGACCCAACCGCAGTTCGGGGAAGACGCCCTGGGAGAGGCGCTCATATTCGGTGACCGCGGCCTTGGTATCGATAGCCTCCGATTCCTCGATTAGGGGGCAGATAATAAATGCTTGGTGCCCACCGGCAATCTGTTTGCGAACGAACTCGTAGGCGCTTTGGCGCTGCCTGGGGCTGAGCCATTTGGTCTTGATCTCAATTCTCCCCGGAGGCAGTTCGTCGATTACCGAGAGGTCGAGATCGCCGTAGAGAGTGAGCGCCAGAGTGCGGGGGATGGGGGTGGCGCTCATCACCAGGACATGGGGACTCGAACCTTTCGAGCGCAGCTCCCAGCGCTGCATTACCCCGAAGCGATGTTGCTCATCGACCACACACAGCCCAAGCTGCGGGAACTCTACCCCCTTCTGTATCAGGGCGTGGGTGCCGATGATAATGTTGATTTCTCCCGAGGAGATACTTTCCTGGAGATGTTGCTTCGAGCTTTCTCTGAGGCCACCGGTCAGCAGACCAACGCTGATAGGGTGAGGGAGCAGCGAGGCATAGTTGGCAACGGGCTTGCCATTGCCTGCCTCCCCGCTTACCCTGCTCAGCAGGCCACATATGCTCTCGAAGTGCTGTTCTGCCAGGATCTCCGTTGGTGCCATGAGAGCAGCCTGGTAGCCGCCAGCGGCAGCCACCAACATCGCTGCTGTGGCGACCACAGTCTTGCCGCTGCCGACTTCTCCCTGCAACAGCCGGCTCATCGGCTTCGATTTGCTCAGGTCCTCCTGAATCTCGGCAAAAGCGCGTTTCTGAGCGGTGGTCATGGTGAAAGGTAGGGAATTGAAGAAGGGCTCAAGGCAATGGCCATCGACCTCGAAGGCATTACCTGTTCCCTCTTGCTGCCAGTCTCTTTTCTTAGATAGCACGCCGAGCTGGATTAGGAAGAGTTCGTCGAAAGCCAGTCGCCTCCTGGCCTGGTCTTTGCTGAGCTCGTTATCCGGATAGTGTGCTTGTGCAATTGCTTCGTAAAGTGGGAGCAGCTCAACTCCCCTTCTAACACCTTCGGGGAGGAAATCCGGCAGCTTGGGCAGCCAACGGTCGAGGGTTCCCTTTACTAACCTCCGCACCACCCGAGGCGATAGCCCCGCGGTTAGCGGATAAACGGGTACCATCCTCCCGGTGTGAATCAGGTCATTGGACTCTAGATGCTCCCACTCAGGGGATTCGAACACTTTCCTCCCGCGAAAGAGGGCCACCCTGCCGCTAATCACCACCTGGCTATTGGGGGTGAGCTTCTTGGCAAGATATGGTTGGTTGAACCACACAACCTTCATGTTGCCCGATTCGTCGCCGACGATAGCTTGTGTTGCTCGCCTGCGGTTTGAGGTGGTCATCTCGGCGGCTTCCCAGATGGTGGCCACGATGGTTTGCTCTAACCCCACCTCAAGCTCTGAGATGAGCTTTCTCTGGCTGTAGTCGATATGGCGCCGGGGGAAGAAGTAGAGAAGCTGGTGCAGTGTCTTCACTCCCAGTTTCCCGAATTTAGTGGCAAGGCTTGAGCTTATACCCTTAATCGATGTAATTGAGGCATCAAGATATCTGTCGATATCGCTCTGAGGGCGCTGTGGAGGGGGTTCTCTTCCCCTGGCGGCGGTTTGAGGCAGAGGCTGTGCCTTTGGTGTTCCAGTGGCAAGTTGCTCCAGTACGCTCCTGACCCATTTCTCCCGTTCCCCTTCGTCCAGGCCGGAATAGCTCAGCGAAAGCATGCGAGCGAGCTTTGGGGCGGTCGGGGACAACTTGCGCAAGAACTTGTCCAGGCCGCCCATTACTGCCAGATCACGGTATCCCTTGGCCTGCTCCAGTTCCAGGACCTTACGTAGCTGGTCAATTGCTACATTCAATATTCCCCTTCCAATACAGATACAGCGATCACATGAGGGCCGACATGGGCTCCTACTACCGGGCTGACCTTCGACCTATAGATGCGCTCTTTGGGGAATAGGGAGTCCAAACGGTTGATGAGCATCTCCGCTTCATCAGGGGTAGTGGCGTGTTCAACAGCCAGGCTGCTGATGAGGGAGAAGCTAGCTACGAAATCGTATAGGTAGTCAATAGCCTTGGCCCTGCCACGCACCTTGCCAAAGGGGTAGGCCTCGCCATCCTTGATGCCAAGGATCGAATTTATCTTGAGCAGACTTCCCAGCAGCGCCTGTGCCTTGCCGACGCGCCCACCTCTCCTCAGGTACTCCAGGGTATCAAAGGTAATGCGCACGTGCACTCGAGGGATGACGCGACGCACTGCTTCTACAACCTCGTCAAGGCTGGCCCCAGTCTGAGCCGACTGCGCAGCGGCAATGACTATCAAGCCCTGTCCCATTATCCCCGCTAAGGTGTCGATGACCTCAATTCGGCAGCTCCTCTTCTTCACCGTGTCTCTGCCCAAGAGCGCCGCATCATAGAGGGCACCAAACTTGGCGGAGGGGTGAACGGATATTATCTCATTGGTTTCCTCAGCGAGTTTGTCGTAGACCTCGGCGAAGGCTGCGGGCGAGGGGGTGGACGTGGCGGGGAAGTTTGAGTCTCCTACCAGCCTGCGATAGAACTCATCGGTGCTGAGGTCGATACCATCTCTGTATTCCTCGCTGCCGAAGCGTACATACGCAGGCACCACTGCAATCCCCAGCTCTTGGGCTGTTGGGGCGGGGATATCAGCTACGCTATCAGTCACCACCTTAACCACTATAAAGCCCCTTATTCCACTGAGACAATGTAATTATAGTATGGTTGTCCCCCTGCAACGACCTCCACTTCCTGAGAGGGGTATTTCCTCTGGACTGATTCTGCTACTTGCTCAGCTTCGGCGCTCTCCGTGTCCGCCCCGTAATAGATGGTGACCAATCCCCCTTCTTCGACACCCATCATAGCCAGCAGATCGAGGATAACCTGCGGCATGTTGCCATCGGCGATTACCAGCCTACCGTCGAGGAAGGCGATGGCCTGTCCTTTCTTGACCGAGAGGCCGTCGAGCTCCATCGACCTCACCGCTGTGGTGACCTCTCCGCTACGGACTGTTGACAGCGCTTTTTTCATGGCAGCGACGTTTGTCTCAAAATCCTCCTCATGATTCAGGGCAAGAAGCGCTGCTACCCCCTGGGGAATGGTCTTTGAGGGCACTACCTCCACCTTCCTCTGTGTCAGTGCCGAAATCTGGCCCGCCGCCAGCAAAATGTTGGGGTTATTGGGTAGCATGATAACCTTGTCCGAAGGCGCTGACTCCACAGCCTGGAGAAGTTCTTGAACGCTGGGGTTCATGGTCTCGCCACCAGGGATGACTATGGCCGCACCGATGCTGTAGAACGCCTCGGTGAGCCCTTCGCCGGAGGCCACAGCTATCGTGGAGATGGCGGCCGAAGATGCCCGAGGCTGAGCTACCATGAAGTCACGGTGCTGTTCGTCCATATTCTCCACTTTAACCTGCTGCAGGGTGCCTAAAGGAGCGGCGTAACTCAGGGCAGCCCCGGGGTCGAAGGTGTGCAGATGGACTCTCAGCGTAGATTCATCGCCAACCACCAGGACGGATTCGCCGATGGTGGTTAGCTTCTCTCTGACAGCGTCCAGATTGAGGTCTTTGCCCTGAAGCAGAAACTCGGTGCAGTAACCGTATCGGGCGTCCTCTGCCAGACCTTGGCTGATACTGGCTGCGGCTTCTACCGGCGCGATCTCAGCCTCCTCCCGCTCACCGCGCAGATAGCGAAGTGCGCCTTCAAGTACTACGTAAAGCCCTTGCCCCCCGGCGTCCACCACCCCGGCCTGGCGCAGCACCGGGAGCAGCGTTGGCGTCCTCGCCACCGAGGCTCTGGCCTCATTGACAATGACTTCCATAATCGCCAGCAAGTCGCCGTTATAGGAGACGCTCCCAGTTTGGGCAGCGTCGGCGACTTCGCGGATGACGGTGAGGATGGTCCCTTCGACTGGCTTGCTCATCCCTTTATAGGCGAGGGTAGATGACTCAACCAGGGCAGCGGCGAGGTCATTGCCATTGAAGGAGTGCTTGTCATCCAGCCCCTCGGCCAATCCACGAAAGATCTGAGATAGGATCACACCGCTGTTCCCCCTAGCCCCCATGAGGGAACCCCTTGCCATCGCTTGGGCTACGGCCGCTGCACTCCCGTCGGGGCGGCGACTAGCCTCTTCCATCGCCGCCCGCATGGTCAAAAGCATATTGGTGCCGGTATCGCCATCGGGCACGGGGAAGACGTTAAGCGTGTTGATGGACTGAGCGTTGCGCTCCAGCAAGCGGGTAGCGGCGCTGAACATCCCTCTCAGGTCACGCCCATCGCAGGAGGTTATATTGCTCACACCAGGTTCTCCTGATTCGCTGGTCTCTTCACGTCCGAATTCGGTATCGCCCAACCTGGTAATCTGGAATCCGCTTGCAACACTCTCTTGGTTATGTTATTCTTAAGCCTGAATTCTACAGGAAAAAGATGCTTTAGTCAAAGGAGAAGGCATTGAAGTGCGAGTTGTGCGGTAAGGGGCCGCAGTTTGGACACAGTGTATCACACTCCAAGCGTCATACCAAGCGGCGCTGGTTGCCTAACCTGGGGACGACCACCATTGTCACAAATGGCAAAAGAAAACGGGTAACTATCTGCACCAGGTGTTTACGTACCCAACACAAAGTCACTGGCTAGCCTGCCTTCTTATCCTCCCTCGAGCCCGCGAAGGCTCTCCCTGATCCTTGCGATAGCTTGAGAAACGCTTTCCCTTTTGTTGAATACCGCGGCACCGGCTACCAGCACCCTTGCCCCGGCTTGGGCTACTCGTGGTGCAATCTCCGCAGTAATCCCCCCATCCACTTCAATCTCAGCAGCTAGCCCCAGTTCGTCAAGCTTGTGCCTGAGGCGGGCGATCTTGCCGATCGTGCTCTCGATAAACTGCTGCCCCCCAAAGCCAGGGTTAACCGACATCAGCAACGCCAGATCGAGCACGGGCAGGATTTCATCCAACGCGCTCAGGGGGGTGCTTGGGTTTAGGGATACGCCTGCCTTGCACCCCGCCTCTTTTATCGATTCCACCATCCTGTGTAGGTGAGGGCATGCCTCGGCATGGACGGTGATAATGTCGGCACCTGCCTGGGCGAACTGCCTTATGTACCTCTCCGGCGATTCGATCATCAGGTGCACGTCAAGGGGTAGGGAGGTGTGGGGTCGTATGGCGGCCACCACCGGGGGACCGATGGTGATGTTGGGGACGAAGTGTCCGTCCATAACATCGACATGGATGTAGTCGGCACCTGCCTTGGTCGCCTCGGCGACCTGCTCGCCCACACGGCCAAAGTCGGCGGAGAGAATAGACGGCGCAAGCTTGATCTTATGTTCCATGAAGCGTCCTCCTCGCCGCCGCCAGCGCTTTTTCCACCTGCTCAGGAGCGGTTCCCCCGAGGGCGCTACGCGCCGCAAGGGAGGACTCCACCGTGATTGACTTCACATCGTTCTCAAAACCGGGGCAGAACCTCTTATATTCGCCTAAGTCGAGATCATATAGAGTTTTCGCGGTTTCAGTGGCGTAGCGTACCAACCTACCAACTATAGCGTGGGCTTCGCGAAGGGGGATGCCCTTTCTCACCAGGTAATCGGCTATATCAGTGGCCAAGGTGTAACTCTCCTCAGCGGCCTGGCGGAAGCGAGCGGCCTTTACGCGCACGCTGGCCATCATCGCAGCAAAAACCTCGAGCGTGGAGAGTATGGTGTCTACGGAATCAAACAGACCCTCTTTATCCTCTTGCAGGTCGCGGTTATAGGACAGGGGCAGCGCTTTCATCGTAGTCAGGATAGCCATCAGATGGCCGTAGACCCTACCTGTCTTAGCTCGAGCCAGCTCCGCCACGTCCGCGTTCTTCTTCTGGGGCATTATGCTGGAGCCGGTGGCAAAGGCGTCGTCGATCTCGATGAAGCCGAACTCCGCTGTTGACCACAGGACGATCTCCTCAGCGAGACGTGAGAGGTGCATCATGGTCAAGCTGGCCGCCGCCTGGTACTCTATTACGAAGTCGCGGTCGGAGACAGCATCCAGGCTGTTAGCGCTCACCCTGCTGAAGCCCAGTTCCTTTGCCACAAAGTCGCGGTCTATGGGGTAGGGCACCCCGGCCAGGGCCCCACTGCCCAAGGGCAAAACGTCGGCACGCTCGAAACACTGCTGGAAGCGCTCTACGTCGCGCTGAAACATCTCGAAGTAGGCCAGAAGATGGTGAGCGAATAGGACCGGCTGCGCCCTCTGCAGGTGGGTGTAGCCGGGAATGACCACGCTTTTGTTGCCTTCGGCCTGGTTGAGCACGACCTGCTGGAGCGCCTTGATCCGGGTTACTGTCTCCGCGATCGCCTCTTTGGTAAACAGCCTCGTGTCTGTTGCGACCTGGTCGTTTCTGGAGCGGGCGGTGTGGAGCTTGGCTCCGGCATCGCCGATCTTCTCAATGAGGCGAGCCTCGATGTTCATGTGGATGTCTTCGAGCTCCTCTTTGAACTCGAACCTGCCCTGCTCGATCTCCTCCCCGATGGAGATAAGCCCCATGACGATTAGCTCAGCGTCCTTATCGGAGATTATGCCCTGTTTTGCCAGCATCCGCACATGGGCTATGGAGCCAGCGATGTCCTGCTTGTACAGTCGCTGGTCGAAGGGCACGGATACGGTGTATCCCTTCGCCAGATCATCCATCTCTTTTCCGAAGCGGCTGCGTAGGGTCATCAAGGAATCCTTTCATCTCCGAGCTTCTCCGCTAACTCTCTTACGAGAGAGCCTATCACTTTGTTCTCCCTCTTATGTAAGTAACCCAATCCCATCTTCATACCTATCCTTACTTTCTCCTCAAGCTCATAACGTTCAGTTCGAATTCCTCGATTAATCCATCATCGGCAAAGCTGAAGTATTTGTTTTCACCTATTATTATATGGTCTAAGACCTCTATCTGCATAACACTCGCCGCGAGAAGCAAATCCCGAGTTATCTCTTCATCGCTTTCACTGGGAGCAGGATTCCCTGAGGGGTGATTATGGGCAAAAATCAGCGAGGCAGCGTTATGCTTGATGGCACTCTTCATAATTTCACGGGGATAAACAGAGCTGGCGGTCAGCGTTCCCTCAAAGAGGTCTTCCACCTCGATAACCTGATTCTGGGCATCGAGGAAAATAACCTTGAAGACCTCCGTGTTAAGGTCTCGCATAGAGTGATACAAATAATCAAACACCTCTTGGGAAGAGCGATAAAATGGTTTGTCCATGATTCGCTCCTTAAGAAATTCCCTGGCTACCTCCTGCGCGAGCTTGATTCCAAAGGCATTATGAGGGCCGATTCCCTCGATTTCCTGTAGTTCCTCTGCAGTGGCTTCCAGAACTCCTCTCAAGGTTTTGAACCTCTTCATTGCTTCTTTGGCCTGCAGCTTGCAGTCCTTTCGAGGCGATCCTAAAGTTAGCAGCAATTCAACGATCTCATAATTGTGGAACCCCTTGAGTCCAGATTTAATGAACCTCTCCCGCAGCCTTTTTCTATGCCCTTCCCGTATTGACAGAGAAGTGCCGACCTTCCCGGGTTTCAGAAATTCTGACTGCACAGCATCCTACCTCTACTCCCCCTGTAGCGTCGTGACTCCCGTCACGACGAAGAATCCGT
The DNA here is from genome assembly GCA_004376205.1 of Dehalococcoidia bacterium. Taxonomy (GTDB): domain Bacteria; phylum Chloroflexota; class Dehalococcoidia; order SZUA-161; family SZUA-161; genus SOKG01. The sequence continues at coordinate 10,441 of SOKG01000151.1, forward strand.
TGCCACAGGAGTGGCAACGCTACGCTCTT
>SOKG01000041.1 GCA_004376205.1 Dehalococcoidia bacterium
ACCCTGATCGAATTGCATCTCGAATCCTGGGCATGGGCGATATGCTCAGTTTCATCGAGAAGACGGAGGCGGCTACCGATGCCCAAAAGAGGCAGGACTTGGAGCACAAAATACGCCGTGGCACCTTCGACCTTGAAGACTTCTTGGAGCAACTCCAGCAGATAAGAAAGATGGGACCTATCTCTCAGCTTATGGAGATGGTCCCTGGGATGTCGGGTCTATCGCGGAAGTTGCCTCAGGATGGGGATGAAAGGCAACTGAAAAAGATAGAGGCTATGATCTTTTCTATGACCCCTGACGAGCGGCGCAATCCCAACATAATCGACGGCAGCAGACGGCGGCGCATCGCCCGGGGAAGTGGCACCATTCCCCAGGACGTCAACCAGTTGCTAAACCAGCACCGCCAAGTGCAGAAGTTGATGAAGCAGCTAGGCCGGGGGAAGAAGCTCGCTTCCATCTTTGGGTTGAGGTGACAGAGAAATGACGTACACTACATCAGGAAATGGCCTTGGGCCATTTACATTCGATATTGAGAAGCTAAGCCAGTGTTCCTTCGAAGTGGGGCCGATAAGACCGCCCAGTGAAGGTGGAAGCCATTCCTTGCTGCTCAGGGCGACACGGAATTGTTCCTGGAACAGATGCAAATTCTGCTACGGCATGATATACAATCGGGAGAAGTTCGAACTGCGAAGCGTGGAGGATATAAAGAAGGATATAGATGCTGTTAGGGCAATAGCGGATGAAATAAAGGCGGTGTCATGGAAGCTGGGATATGGTGGTGAGGTGAAAGCGGATGTGGGAATCGCTATGCTCCGAAGCGATCCCAGGCTCAGGGCCAGCCAATCTTTCGTCCTCGTATTCGACTGGCTGCATTTTGGCGGAAGCACAGTCTTCCTGCAGGACGCCAATACCTTGATCATGCCAACGCATCAACTGCTGCAGGTCGTGAGATACTTGAAGGAGACGTTCCCGGCAATAGAGCGAGTCACCTCTTATGCCAGAGCGAAAACTCTCGCCAAGAAACCTCTGGAGGAATTGAAAGAACTGAGCAGCGCCGGGCTTTCGAGGCTCCATGTTGGGCTCGAAACGGGGGATGATGAGTTGCTGAGCTATGTAGATAAGGGCGTAACCGCAGCCGAACACATAGACGCGGGCAAGAAGGCCAAGGAAGCGGGGTTTGAGCTCTCCGAGTATGTCATGACTGATTTGGGAGGCAGGGCGAGATGGGAACAACACGCGAGGAACACAGCCAGGGTTCTGAACGAGATAAACCCCGATTTTATCAGGCTAAGGCCTTTAGCGATTGGACCGGGCTTGCCGCTGTACGAGGACTACACTAAGGGGATTCTCCAGCTCTCGTCACCTCACGAGCGCTTGCGGGAGGTGAAAACCCTGGTCGAGAATCTGCATGTGACGGGCAGAGTGTGCTTTGACCATTTCCTGAACTCATGGTATCGGGATAGTGACCGCCGCTACACACTGTTCAAACAGGATTACAACGGTTACAGGTTTCCTGAAGAGAAGGCCAGGGTTTTGCAGCTTATAGAAGAGGGCTTGAGAATCGATGAATCGACACATATACACGTGAAGGACTTGATTGGGATAGCGCATCTATGAAAGGTGAGAGAGTGAAGTGAGGGGGGAAGGAAGCATATGACTAACGACCGTGGATCGGACAGCGCAAGCTCTTTACCCACAGGTTCGCGCATGTGGCCATCAAAGCGTTATACCGAAATGCACCTCTACTCTCTGCAAGACCCTGAGAGGTTCTGGGCTGAAGAGGCACGGAAGCTGGATTGGTATAAGACCTGGGATCGTGTTCTCGATTGGAACCCACCCTATGCGCGCTGGTTCGTTGGAGGGATGCTCAATGCCTGCTATCAGTGCGTTGATCGCCATGTAAAGACATGGCGTAGGAGCAAGGTGGCGATATACTGGGAGGGCGAGACAGGAGAGACAAGGGTACTGAGCTATTCCACCCTTTTCCGGGAGGTCAACCGCTTCGCCTCGGTACTGCAGAAGCTTGGGGTCAAAAAAGGGGACCGGGTCGCCCTTTATCTTTCCATGATACCCGAACTTCCTATCTTCATGCTGGCCTGCGCTCGAATTGGGGCAGTGCATACGGTGATATTCTCGGGATTCAGCGCCCATGCGATAGCAGACAGGGTCAACGATATCGAGGCGAAAGTTCTCATTACCGCTGATGGGGCATATCGCCGCGGCAAGATAATAGCGCTAAAGGAGATAGTCGATGAGGCAGTCGGTCTCTGCTCCTCGCTGGAGAAAACCGTTGTTGTTAGGAGGACGGGGGAGAAAGTGCCCATGACCCCGGGAAGGGACTTCTGGCTTTCCGCCCTACTCGACGACGCGGAGCGGTTGGTTAAGCCTGAGCCTATGGAGTCTACCCATCCGCTATATATCCTCTATACCTCAGGGACTACAGGTAAGCCCAAGGGTATAGTACATGGCACAGGTGGCTACCTTGTGTTCAATCACTCGGCATATGAGTGGGTGTTCGATATAAAAGAGGAGTCGGTCTACTGGTGCACCGCAGACGTGGGATGGGTGACCGGGCACAGCTCCATAGTCTATGCACCCCTTTCCCATGGCGCAGCCATCGTCTTGTATGACGGGGCTCCTGATTATCCCACGGTGGATCGATGGTGGGACATCGTGGAGAAATATGGCGTCAGCATTTTCTACACTTCACCCACGGCGATACGCATGTTTATGCGCCACGGTGAAGAAAGGCTGCTAAAGCATGACCTCTCCAGCCTTGAGCTTCTGGGCAGCGTTGGTGAACCCATAAATCCCGAGGCCTGGCAGTGGTATTACAAGCATATCGGCGGCGAGAGGTGTCCCATCGTTGATACCTGGTGGCAGACGGAGACAGGGGGCATT
>SOKG01000194.1 GCA_004376205.1 Dehalococcoidia bacterium
TTAGTTTGTATGCTGAAGAAATTGCGTAGGGCTTCGGTATCCTTGCTCTGGGCATCTGGGTGAATGTCGAACAGTTCACTATATGATTGCTTTATCGCGCGCCCCAGGACAGACGGACCTTTCATGGTGTCCCTGTAAATCTTGTAGTCGTTCGTCGGCGCACCACTGTCATCAAGAAAGCCAATGAACTTCAGGAGCGGAATTATTGCACGTTCATTGCTGGATTTGAATCCCAGGGACGCCAAATACTCTGTCGTTACCTTTCGTGGCACTCCAACCTCAGGAATGCGATTCATAAACTTCCGCAACTTTCCCGTTACCATCACGTATGCATAATCAGCCACCGTGCGCCTCCTTTATGTAAAGGCTAAAGGTGACTCCAATCTTACAGTGAGCACCGTCAAATGTCAAATCCGAAGTACCCCGAGCCGTCAGGCGAGTCTCTGAGATAGCGTCCGTGCATTCTGTACGGCGAAGCCCTCGGCATCGTTGTTGAAGTAGATGTAGACCGTGTCCAGGTCTCTCGCCAGCCCCGAAATCCTTCTCGCCCAATCCTCAAGCTCATCGTCGGAGTAGCAGCTCCAGTAAAGCCCGGTGCTGCCATGAAAGCGGATGTAGCCAAAGTCAGCGGTCGCCACCAAGGGGCAGGCGAGGCCAGGCATATCGAAGACACAGAAGCCTACACTGTGTCGCCTCAGTATTTCGAAGACCCCCTCATCGAGCCAGGATTCATGGCGAAACTCCACCACATGGCGAAGCCCGCGAGGCAAAAGGGAGAGGAAAGCGTCAAGCCTTTCATCGTTGCGGTGCATATTTGGGGGGAGCTGAAAAAGAAGCGGACCCAGCTTCTCCTGGAGATGCCTCGCCCGCAAGAGAAAGGTCTCTATCGGCTCCTCTACATTTTTCAGCCTCTTGATGTGGGTGATAAAACGGCTAACCTTGACGGCATAAACGAAGTCATCAGGGGAGGTATCACGCCAATTTTCAAAAGCCTTCTCTGAGGGCAGATGATAGAAGCTGTTGTTCAGTTCCACCGTGGGGAAATGCCTGGTATAGAACTCCAGCCATTTCGACTGCGCCAGCTTGGGGGGATAGAATACCTCCCGCCAGTGGGGATAGACCCAGCCGCTTGTCCCGATGTAGTATTTTGCTTGCATCTCCCTTCACCCCTATTCCACACGGCTTGCATAGGGGGCGCTGCCATGAATCGAGATAACGGTTTTCCCTTTGCCAAAGTATAACAAGTAATCTAGCAGAGCTCAACAGATGCCTTGATGCTGGGCTTCGTTTGTGGTAGATTTTCATATGAGCTCAGCCTTTAATCCCTGAGATGATAACACTAAAGCACAGGTCAATTGTGAATCTGGAAAGGGAACGAGAAAAGCTAATTGAACATCTCCGTCAGGAGATCAGCGATGAAAGGGTGCTCAACGTTATGGCGCGGGTACCAAGGGAACTCTTCGTGCCCAGCTCGAGTCGCCATCTCGCCTATGAGGATAGACCCTTGCCCATCGGGGAAGGGCAAACCATCTCCCAGCCCTTCATCATCGCTCTGATGACCCAGGCTCTGGAGCTTTTGGGCAGCGAGAAGGTCCTTGAGCTAGGCACAGGGAGTGGCTACCAAGCGGCCATTCTTGCCGAGATAGCGCGGCAGGTAATCACCGTGGAACGACTTCCAAGCCTAGCCAATACGGCGAGGCGCACCCTTAAGAAGCTGGGCTACATCAATGTCCAGGTTCACCTTGCTGAGAGAACCCTTGGCCGGCGAGCCGAGGCACCCTATGACGCAATTATGGTAACCGCCGCCGCCCCGAGGATTCCCCAGGAGCTCCTCGATCAGCTCGCTGTGGGTGGTCGCCTAGTGATCCCTGTGGGCTCCCGCTGGGAGCAGGACCTGCTCCAGGTGACCAAGCAAAAGGAAGAGTTCACCGTTAAGAATTTGACCCCCTGCCGCTTCGTCCCCCTCATCGGGGAGGAGGCGTGGAACGAAGAATAGGTTTTTTAAAAGAGGTGATCTCGGTGAGTGAACTGGAGAAGATGGTGCTCAGGATCAGGATGATGCTGGCAATGATCAAATCTAAGGAGGAAGAACTCGATTCCCAGTGCGCCGAGTTTCCCAATCAGCTCCTCCGAATTCAGAGATACGCCCTCTATGGAAATATCGCTCTGGATAGCTCCCTTTTGCTCGTAGAGGAGGTGGAAAACAGGTTGAACCATGTGGAAGGGACGCTGCGCCGCCTGAGCCACACTGTGCTCCGAGGGGATGGCGCTTTCAGGACATCAATTTATGACCAAGTACCACGACCAAACCGCCCTAATCTCAAGTTCAGCTACTCCCACTGCTAATCTTTCTCAGTCTGACCCAGCAATTTCTTTGGCGATCCTCTTCAAAATTGGGAGCATTGCCACAACGGCACGTTGAACCTCCATGGGTTCCTGCGCCAGCACTCTTGCCACCCGAGCATCGAGTCGCCCAACCACATACTCCTCGCGTTCCTCCCTTAGAACCCGTACCTGCGGAGACATGTAGCCAGCAAGCACAAGAAGCTCGATCTCGGTGAAGCCCAATGGTTTGGCTATTTTGGCTAGAACCGTGGCTGAAGGAAAACGGCTACCACCCTCTATTCGCGCTAGATGCGATATGGATACGCCCGATCGCGCAGCGAGCTGGCGCAACGTGAGCGGCATCGTGCTTCTTCGATGCCTGATTATGCTGCGGAGGTTTTCTCTATCTTCGATCACCTCATACTATTATAATTCGCCATTTGGCAAAAATCAAGGCCTGCGGCACTAAGGCGCTAATTCTTCTCCATATATATAACGAAGGGGTTGACAAGAGGCGAAGTTTATGGTATATACTTGACTGCTGGCAACATCCGTACTAAAG
>SOKG01000311.1 GCA_004376205.1 Dehalococcoidia bacterium
TACAGCCAGGAGCGCAGAAGTAGTAGGTCTTGCCCTTGTACTCCGATGTGGCTGCCGCAGCCTTCTCGTCCACTTCCATGCCGCAAACAGGGTCTTTAGCCATCGCTATCATCTCTTTTCAAATTCCTTGGTTTCATGTTCATACAATACCCCTATCGCCAGCCCATCATGCCTCCGCCCATGTGACCACCCGTTCCCTCTCCGTGCGCCTCCTCGGCAGCTTCAGCCATTGCCTCCCAATCACCGTTCGCACACGCCGCGTACATAGCTTCCCACGCATCCTGCTTGGTAGGCCTCCCTGAGGTCCATGGCGTGCCTTTTCCTGTGTCCATGGCCTTGGCATTCCGGGTCATCATTTATGCTTTCATCCCACTGGCTAGCTTCCATAGCCTTCTGTCAACGGCTTTTGCCTTGTGCGCCTCTCCCTCTTTCGCAGTAGATACACCGTCGCTAGGATGGACACAACCAAGGCAATCAATGCAACCACCTGCGCCTCCTGAAGGCCCCAGAACCAGACCTTCTCCTGCCGAACGAAACTGAGGAGAAGGCGCCCTATGGAGTAAAGAAACACATAGCTGAAGAATAGCAGGCCCTCAGTCTTGAGGCGCGTCCGAACCATCCACAGCGATAGCAGGATAGCTAAATTCCAAATCATCTCGTAGACAGGGTAGGGGTGGGTAGGTACTCCCCACAGGTGCCCGGGGATCAATGCATCGGGATGAGAGTAAACGAATCCCCAGGGAAGACCGGTTGTGCCTCCGTAGGCGTCTCCGTTGACGATGCAGCCTATCCGCCCGATGATCTGACCGACCAGGAGTGCTGGCACTGCCCCGTCAGCGAGGCGCGCCAGGGGCAAACTTCTGCGCTTGGCGTAGAGCGCCACGGCCAGCGCTCCACCGGCCACCCCTCCCCAGATAGCGAGCCCGCCCTTCTGGAACGCAAAGATAGCCCACAAGTTTGCCCCGTAGTAATCGAGATTCTCCACCACATGAAAGAGCCTTGCCCCTATGAAACCCCCTATTATTCCCCATAAGGCCAGGGCGTAAATATCCTCTTTGCCAATTCCCTTGCGCCGGCCTTCTCTCAATGCTACCAATATGCCTGCCAGGATACCCAGAATGATTGCAAGGCTGTACCAGGTCAGAGCAAAGCCTCCCACGTGGAAAATGACTGGGTCGATGTTGATGACGATTCCGTTCATCGGTTTCGTGCCTTCTTATTGTCTTTCCTGCCGCCTTTTCCTGGTCGTTCCGCTGCCTCATGGTTCCGTCCACCACGATTCCCCTACCTGTGTCTTGAACACCCGATAGTAGAGGAGGACAGAGAGCATCAATACAGCAAGATAGCTTCGCTAGATCTCAGTGGCATGTATTGCACAGTAAAGATCCTGTTGAAGAGAAGCTTTGCGCCTCAAAGAGTCCACTCTCGATATACATGCCCTCCAAGGCGACTTCTGCGCCTGGCTTGAAGCTATCGGGGGCCACTCCTCTATAGACGACATCGAGGGTATCCTGTCCATCGGTGAGGGCGAATCTCAGGACCTGATTTTGGGGGTCCCATTCGATAGAGCCATGTTTTACCTCGCCTTTTACTCCGATGGTGCGGCCAAAGGCAGAATCACCCTGCGCCTTCAGCTCGGCAACGGTGAGGTAATCACCGCCGCCATGGCTGAGCGCCACGTAGCCCAGGAAGCCAGCTACCAAGGCTACCGCTGCCAACCCCGCGATAGCGAACTTCTTCTTCCTAGACATGTTCATCCCCATCCAAGTACGCGCCGCGATGTGTGCAAGCTGTCGATCTCACTCCATCGGTTCAAAGTCAGCCCTGATCTGGAGTTTCTTCGCTGGTTCCACGGGATCATTTGATTTCACCGTGATCTCAAACAGGTGCAAGCCGTCCTTGCTCATGTTTTCGACGGAAAGCGTTTCAAATCGCAAAGTGCCTTCATCACCGGGTTGCAACGTTGTAGGACCTACAACGGGCTGCGGCGGTCAACAACCTTGTATCGCCCGTGCCGACGCGTCTTCAATGATGAGCGGCGCGTTGCCCACGTTCTTGAAGTGAAAAGTGTAGTCTACAGAATCGCCCGGGAGCACCTTTCCCACATCGACGAAATCCTCGTCGAAATGGATCCTTGGCTGGGAGGTTGAAGACTCCTTGTGGATGAGTTCATAGCCCTGCCTCTCCCATTCCACGAACCCTCCGTCTAGCCTCCACACATTTGTAAACCCCAGGCTTACCAATGTCCTGGCGGCGGTGGCACTCATGGGACCGGAACGGCAGTACACAACTATATTCGCTTCTTTATCATCGGGGAACTCGGCGAGGTTTTGCTCTATCTCGTTGTAGGGCACAAAGAGGTCTGTTTCCGCAATCTCTCCTCCGTAAGGGATGTGCACATTGACGAGGAGGAAATCTTTGTTATCGAGCATCGCCTTAAGCTCTGCCGCAGTGATATCGCGGTAGGATCCCCCGTCTACCTTAACCTCGTTGCCCTGCGGCGCAGTCGGGCTTGCCTTCCCGCAGGCAGGCAATACAAATGCTGCTACTATCAACATGCTTAAGCTTAATATGAAGATGATGCGCTTCATTCCTCCACACCTCAGAATATCTGGCGCTATCTGGATTATACAACTACTTGTCTTAAGAATTCAGGCCAGCCTTGGGAACTCTACACCGAAGAGATCAATGGATAGCCCAAAAGCGAAGGGTCTATCCATCGATCTCCGCCTCTAAAATGTGCTGAAGGCGCTGGCAGCAAACGTCACCAGTGAACTCAAGAGCCTGCCACGTACTTCTCAGGGTCATCATCGAAGGCCTTCTTGCAGCCAGGAGCGCAGAAGTAGTAGGTCTTGCCCTTGTACTCCGATGTGGCTGCAG
>SOKG01000059.1 GCA_004376205.1 Dehalococcoidia bacterium
GCTAACCAAACAAGTCTACTCTTTGTGAGTTCCCATCCTTGTCAATATGCTCGATGACTATGGGAAAACCTTCCTTTCCGCCCAAGCTCACCTTGGTTCGTGCAAGCTCCAGCAGATCCATCGGGCTAACGCAGGTCTCAGGTGGATTGACTCCTTTTGCGTCTATTTTTCCCGTGGCCATGAGAATAGCGCCCAGCGCAGCAGGAATGCCAGTACCTTCGCCCATTCCCTGTCCCCTCGATGACATCGAGAAAACGTAGGCGTTCCTTTCTCCATTCTTGTAGCCTGTAACGACTATCTTCAGGCAGCCCATAGGTTCGCTAAGCCCGGCCTCTCTCATCAATTCCTGCCTTCGCGAGAGAATAAACGCTACTGCGAATTCGAGAGGGACGATTTTCTGGCCCTGAACCTCAATCGGCTCTTCATCTGTGACGCCCACCCTGACCATTCCCTTGATCAGTTCCGCGTAGGCAGGCGGCAGCACAAGTCCCAGATTTGTTACTCTCTTCACGTTCGTCAAGTACTTTGGCAGCGTTAACGTTTCCGGATGTGGATATGCATACACGTTGTAGCTACCAACATCTCTAAATTCGACCTCTTCTTCCAGCGCCTTTCCGCTTTCCTCAAAGAGTCCCACTGTTGTGAATTGGCCGTTGAGGAACATCGGTATGTCCATTCTCATGGAGTGAATTCTATGCTTCACAACTGCCGCGCCTTCGACCTTTTCTCCACCGTGGGCATGGTATATGTCAACAGCCTCAACTTGATCAAGCATAGAGTCAGCACAGAATCTGACCAGCACGTTGGCCACGCCCGGGGAACTGCCCATTCCGATTAATGCAGAGATTCCAGCCTTCCTGGCGTCTTCGTTCATGTCGAGAAGCTTCTCGGTGGCATCAAGGTCATCGCAAACATCGATGTAGTTTGTTCTGGAATCGATAACTGCCCGCAATATTACGGGTCCGTACTCATAGAAAGGTCCGACACAGTTAAGGACGAGTGATGAGCCTTCGATTGCGTTTCTTATGCTCTGCGGACTTAACGCATCAAACTCAACAGCGGAAGCTTTGCCCGGGCCCAGCCTCTCCGCCACCTTCTTCGCCTGTGCTATCCTGATGTCGGCGATCACCACTTCGGAAAATACACCGCTTGAAACAAGCGTTTCAGCCGCTATGCTCCCGACAACGCCACATCCTCCCAGAACAGTGACTTTCGACATCTCACCCTCCTTTTCAACCTATGCCTAAATGCCTTTGCCAAATGGGTCAGCCCATAGCTTCAGCACTACATCCAATTCTGGGTGATCTTTTGCATACTCTTCCAGTGATATTCCCTGCATCACTGCATCAATAGCCTGACGGAATGCTTTCCCGCCAGCGACCGGACCTTGCGGATGGGCATGAATGCCGCCACCTGAACCTATCACGATATCATTGCCCAGGTCTGCTACTACTTTGGGTACCATAGACTGCGTAATGCCACCAGACGGCATCGGAAAGGTAGGTTTAAGATGGTATAGAGGAAACGTCAGGTTCTTGACGACATTTCGGAACTTGTCGGGGATTACCGGGGCTTTGCCGTATGGTGCGGGTATAACAACCACGTCTGCACCGGCGAGTCGCGGCAGTTTCCCCAGTACAATGTGAGAACTTATACCGTGCAAAGGCGACATGTACATTGCCCCGGCTATGTCCATATGGGCAAGAATAGGGACGTTTATGCTAGGATCCTCTGCCAGAGCCTGCATAACCGGCAGTCCAACAGCGAGATAGTTTACCATCAGCGCATTGCATCCAAGCTCAACAGCGCGCCTGGCGTTCTCGAAGACCTTCGGCACTGAGTCAGTTATGTTCACGGTGTAAAGAGTGCGCTCACCCGTCTCCTCATAAACTTGCTTCTCGATCTCCATGTAACGTTTGACACGGCCTTCTACAGAATTAAACGAGGCATCTGCTATTAGTTCATCATCCTTGATAATGTCGCATCCACCCAGGGCGGCATCCCTGAACAGGTTAGCCCCAAGCTCTAGTGGGTAACCTGTACACGGCTTTATCATGTTGTTTAAAAGAGGTCGCCTCGGAACTCCCAGGATTTCCCTAACCCCATCTATGCCAAATTTGGGGCCCTTGAAACCAGCGACGTACTTCTCTGGAAAGCGGACGTCCAGCAGCTTTATATTCCCGCCCATCGAGATGTTGCCTACTACGGATGTCAATAACATGGGTATCTGTGCTCCGATGTTGACTTCGGGATAGGCTACCTGGATCACCCAGTTCCTCGTTTGCACCGAGGGAGGCACCTCAAACTCAAAGTCAGGCACCTCGTACACGCCCAGCACCTTGGCAACATGACGGCGGCGAACCTCCGGAGTCTCCCCCGGAACCGGTACCCAGGTGCCAGTGCTCTGCTCGACCGCAAGCGCCATAGACAGTAAGGGTATAGGAACCTCTGCCGCGAAAGAAGCAAGGTAGGTAGCTATAATGTATTCGTCGTAGTCAATACCGTCCGGCAGTGCCACAGGGAGCCCCAAGATTTCCTCAGTATTCATTTAGACACCTCCTTGCATAAGCGTGCTTCGTCGAGCCTCTTCTCGTTTAGTCGTTTGTAGAAGCGTCGCAGGCTTCTGTATGCCTCCTGATATGAATGGAAAAGTGAATCGTAAACCTTGCGATTCTCCTCTTGCGGCTCAAAGACCTTGTCTACTTTCACAACGTCTTTCAGCGCCTCGAAGCTGGGATATATCCCCAACCCGATCGCCGCAACAAGTGCAGCCCCAACTGCTCCCGCCTCTTGAGGGTCGCGTACGGTCTCAACCCGCCTGCAAGTTACATCGGACAGGATCTGCATCCAAGGTTCGCTCCTTGCCACTCCACCTATGACGCGAAGTGTTGGGATAGGGAATTTAAAATGCTTGTCCACGATTTCGACAATCCATCTTATGTTGTACGCTACACCCTCATAGACAGCACGCAGTAGGTTCTCGCGGGTGTGGTCGGCGCTCAGGTTGAGGAAACTGGAACGAATGTTGCAATCAGCTATTGGGGCCCTCTCCCCATACATCCACGGGGTGAAAATCAGATAGCCAGAGCCCGGAGGGACTTGACTGACTTTCTCATCCATTAGTGTATAGATATCGGATACCTGCGGATCCATTTTTTCTGACTTATACAGCTCATCACCCATCCATTGCAGGCAGGCACCGGCCGTTTCCGTTTCAGCAATCAGAAACGCCTTGTTCGGGTCTGCTGAATGGATTGTCGCTGCTCCATATTTGCCCCGGGGCGTACGCTTTGTTACAACACCCACCCATCCCGACGTGCCAAGGTAGACATGCCCGTCACCTTCACATACGGCACCGGAACCGACAGCTGCACAGGCAGCATCTCCTGCACCAGCTATGACTGGCGTGCCCTGGAGAAGCCCAAGCTCACTCGATGCTTCTCTTGACAGCGTTCCGACCTGATCAATCGACCGTACAAGTGGCGGTGCTTTTTCCGGATCGAGGCCAACATAGCGGAAAAGACCCTTGAGCCATGTTTTTTTCTTGAGGTCAATTCCAAATACAGAAGCGCCTGTCCATTCCATAGCTATGTTGCCTGTGCTCCGATAGATGAGATAACCATTGACATCGAGAAAATATTTCATCTTGTCGTATATGTCGGGCTCTTCCGATTTGAGCCAAAGTAGCTTCGGGACACAGTCTTTTCCACATAAGGTGGTGCCGGCAACAAGCGCAAATATACGAGCGTGGCCGAACTTCCTCATCAGTCTCTCCGCTTGCTTGCAAGCCCTGTTATCAAGCCAGATTATTGCAGGCCTGAGGTGTCTTCCTTCTGAATCCATAGGGACTATGCCGAGCATCTGCCCACTGAACGTCAAACACAACACATCGTTCGGTGACGCTCCTGTCTGCTCCAGAAGAAGCTTCGTAGTGGTCTTTACTGCGTTCCACCAATCCTCAGGGTCTTGCTCGGCCCAGTCTGACTTTGGATAGCAAACGGTGTAGTTCTGGGAGCATTTGCCACGGACCTGCCCCTCGACGTCTACTAGAACCGCTTTGTTTGCGCTTGTCCCCACATCATGCGCAATTATGTATTTGGCCATATGCCTCAACCCCGCCGCAATTATGCTACAGATAGCATTGTCTATGCAATAGTGGCATTTCTACCATTGGAGAAAAAGAGCAGCTAAGACTCAAAACTGAATCTCAACTTCAACGATCGTAGATAAAAAAAGAACGATTTTGCAGGCCAGCAACTCTAACTCTAAAGGTGGTACAATAATCCGGGGCTAGTCACAGGGACATAGTGGCCGCCATCGAGACGGCTATGGGATGACGGTTGACTGAACGAAGAGAGATAGAAAGGGGCGAGATGTCAGAAGGAAGAGAACCCAGGTTGAGACTACCGCCAGTAGAACAGATCGGCATCGTGGTGAAGGATATGGACGCGACCATGGAATTCTTCAGTTCTGTCTTTGGCTGGGGTCCATGGGGCGTCCTGGACGACCTCGAAATGAAGGATTGTCTCTATCGGGGCAAGTCATGCGATGCCCGGTTAAAGCTGGCCTTCGCTCAGTCGGGATCCGTTGAGATCGAGCTGATTCAGGTGTTGGAGGGCGAAACGATCCACACGGAGTTCCTGAGAGAGCGAGGAGAGGGACTCCATCATCTGCGCTTCAAGGTGGATGACCTCGACGCCACGCTGGCTGAGCTGTCCAAGGAGGGCATTGAGGTGCTGTTCCGCAAGAACTTCCCCGAACTCGGTGTGGACTTCGCCTACCTGAACACCGACAAGGTCGGCGGTATCATGATCGAACTGATCGAGTACATGACCCGCTGATGCTCGAGAGGGGCTTAGTTTTAGAAATCCGCCCCGCACAGGAGGCTCGCCCTGGGACAGAGTGCAACTCGGTTGACAAATGCACACACCGATGATATAAGACCTCTGCGAAGCTCTGTAACAACACGGCTTCAAGCTTTGGTTCCCACTCTACACTCACCGAGGAGCAGACCCAAGTGATAGGCATGTGAGCAGCGAAAAGCGAGATGCCACCTGTCCTGTTGCAGCAGTATCGAATTGACTGTGATGTGAATTGGCCGGACCAGCTCCTAACCTGCAGCGCTGCATGCTACCATTCTTTCGCTCAGCCGGACCGGGCACAAAGTGCAGAGGGGACGGAATACACAGCTGAGTTCGGGAGACCGAAATGGAATTTGCCCTGACACCTGAGGAAGAGCGGTTTTGCCAGGAATGCACCGAATACCTCAGGAAACAGAAGACCCCCGAGCTGGTGGCTGAACTGGAAGCCCGATCGGGGTATGGAGGAGGGCCTGTCTACACAGGATTGGTCCGCCGGATGGGGCGTGATGGCTGGCTGGGCGTGGGCTGGCCCAACGAGTTTGGCGGGCAGGGACGCACGCCAATGGAGCAGCATCTCTTCTATGAGATCTGCTTCTACGAGGAAATCCCCCTCCCTGTACTGGGCTTGAACACGGTGGGGCCGGCGATAATGCGAATTGGCACCGATGAGCAGAAAAGGAGATATCTTCCTCCTATTCTCCGAGGCGAATTGGAGGTTTGCATAGGGTATACCGAGCCTGATGCTGGCACCGATCTAGCCTCCCTTAAGACCACGGCTGTGAGGAACGGGGATGACTATGTTATCAACGGGCAAAAGATCTTCATCACCCATGCGGACTTTGCCGATTATATATGGCTTGCTGCCAGGACCGATCCCCAAGCCCCCAAACACCGGGGAATCTCCGTCTTCATGGTGCCCATGAGTACCCCAGGCATTTCGGTTCAACCAATCATGACCATGGGTGGAGAAAGAACAAACTATACGTTCTTTGACAACGTAAGGGTCCCAGGGGAATGCCTCGTTGGCGAGGAGAACAAAGGCTGGAAATACATGACAACGCAACTGAGCTTCGAGCGCATAGCACTAGTTCCCTCCGCACCGATGAGACGAAACGTCGAACAGACCACTCAGTGGGCAAAGGAGACCAACTATGATGGCAAAGCCGTCATTGAACTGCCATGGGTGAGGCGGAAGTTCGCAGAATTGATGCTGGAATTGGAAGTTCTCAAGATGCTCAACTACTATGTGGTCTGGCTGATAACCAAAGACGCTCTTGTGTATGCGGAATCATCCATGGTCAAGGTTTATGGGGTAGAGCTGAATCAGCGGCTCAATAGCTCGTTGCTGCAGATCATGGGGCAGTTCGGGCAGTTGCAGACGGGGTCCAAATGGGCTCCTCTTAAGGGTAAGGTGGAACATGCTCTTAGGATGGATATAGTACTCATATTTGGCGGAGGCGCCCTCGAAGTTCAAAGGAATATTATGGCGATGGCTGGCCTGGGCATGCCCAGGTCGATGTAGGGCCAACATCCTGCGAAGAAGCTGTGGGGAGTCAAAGAAAGTATGAGCCTTGGTCAAGCGAGCAAAACTGTTGGAGAGGAGGCACAGTATGGGCCTTAGTCAGGCAGAGAAACTCGTGGGAAAGGAGTCAAGCGTCATACGGGCCCCCGATGAAGTGAGCACGTCCGATATTAGGCACTACCGCGAAATAGTGGAAGGGGAGAAGGAGTCGTGGGATACCAGTGCTGCCCCGCCTACCATGACCATGGTGTGGGCTATGGCTCCCCTATGGCCCGAGAAGGTGAAGCCGACCGAGCCTCACGAGCAAGTCTTGAAGCTGCTGGACGATGCTGGCTACGTCGGAACGATGGGAATTGGCCTGGACCAGGAGTGCATCAAGCCCGTGCTCCTGGGTGATCAGCTGAGCTTCAAGGTCAAGGTTATCAGTGTGTCGTCCGCTGAGGAAGAGACCGAGGCGGGAAAAGGCTATAAAGTCACATTGCTGTACACGTTCACCAACCAGAAAGGTGGGGTAGTCAGTACACAAACGTATACGATCCTGAAATTCAAGACGTTGGCTCAGGCATCCTGATTTAGAAAAGATTGGGGAGGTCAGTACACGATGGCCAAACTACCACAAGAGAAGATTCTGCCGTTCAACGATACCTCAGAGAAGGTCTTCGACTATTCAAAGGTGGAACCATTCATCGGCAAGTCGTCGCCGTGGCGCGAAGGGCATGACATAGTGACCAAGTCGGACATAAGACACTGGTGCGAAGTCATGCGCGACGGCAATCCTTTATATGCGGATGAGGAATATGCCAAGAAAAGCAAATACAGGGGTGTCATCGCTCCCCCTACGATGGCGCAGGCATGGTCTCTGGAACCGATGCATTCGGCGCTGAGGCAGTTCGTCAATGAAATCGAGCCGCACCCAAATGACCCTCACACTCAGTGTTTCATGGAGTGTAACAAACAGGGATACTCGGGCGTCGTCGCTACTGAACAGGAGCAGATTTATTTCAATCCCATAAGACCCGGAGATATGATAAGCTGTCAACTCACACTCCACCGAGTATCCACGTATGACCATTTCACACGAATGGGCATAGGACGCTACGTTGACCTCAAGTACACTCTCAAGAATCAACGTGACGAGGTAGTATGCGAAATGATCTTCAGAGTTCTGAAATACAAACCTACTCAGACAACCTGGCGAGCCTATAAAGGCTGATACTAAGTTAAAGCAGGAAAAAGGGAGGTAACCAAAAATGGTGAAAAGCGCCAAGAAGATTTACTGGGAAGCCGTTAATGTGGGGCAAGACCTACCTGAAACTGCACGTGATATCGATTACACTCTTATCGCCTGCGGCGCGGTATGGGCGACGCACGACTTCATGCCAGTACACCACAATCCAGAATTTGCCAAACTGCAAGGGGCTCCCAATGTCTTCATGAACATCCTGACCACTAACGGACTTGTAGGCGCGTATTTGACGGATTGGACAGGTCCCGAGGGGGAACTGAAGAAGCTAAGAATCGGGCTGGCAGTCCCCAACTTTCCCGAAGATAGGATGACCCTGAACGGGACGGTTGAGAAGAAATGGGAGGAGGGTGGCGAGCACCTGGTACAGATCAGGGTCATCGGTGAGAATCAGATGGGGCCCCATGTTACTGGGACGGCAGTTATGGCCCTGCCTACGAAAGGATAGGAGGGGGTAAACAATGGATCTTAGAAACAAGGCTTGTATCGTTGGCATTGGATCAACCGAGTTCACGAGAAACTGCGGGCGCAGCGAAATACATATGGCAGTGGACGCGACGATGGGGGCATGCGAGGACGCCGGCCTCGAGCCCGAGAGAATCGACGGCATCTCCAGGTTCGGCACGGCGGGGCAGACCGCTACCGAGTTTGTGACGGATACCGATGTTGCCAGATGTTTGGGCATTCGCAACCTCAGATTCTTCGTGGAAAGCCCCTGGGGGGGTGGGGCTTGTTGTGCCACCGTTATGCAGGCAGCGATGGCGGTGGCAACAGGCACGGCGGATTACGTCCTCTGCTTCAGGTCGATCAGGGCAGCCACCGGCACGGTGCGCTACGGCAGGCCCACCAGGTTTCCGATCGATGCCCACTGGAGTTACTCCATGCCCTTTGGCCTGTTGACTCCTACCTCATGGGTCGCCATGTTCACACGAAGGTGGATGTATGAGACTGGAGCCACCAAGGAGCAACTCGGGCACCTCGCCATAGTGACGCGGGAGAACGCCTGCAGGAACCCCCGCGCCGTGTACTATGGCAGGCCTCTGACCATGGAGGAGTATCTCCGTTCGCCCATGCTGTGTGACCCGTTCTGCCTCCACGACACCTGCATAGAGAACGATGGATGCGTTGCTCTAATCGTCACCACGCCTGACAGGGCGAAGGACCTGAAGCAGAAGCCAGCCTATATTACGGCTGCAGCTGAGGCTACGTCGTGGGACTCCTATTGCATGACCAGCTTCTACAGAGAAGAGATCGGAATACCGGAGATGGAGGAGGCCGGGAAAGAACTTTGGAAAAGGTCAGGGCTCACTCCTAAGGATATGGATGTGGTCCAGTTCTACGATGCTTTCACTTCCCTTGTCCCCATGCAGATGGAGGTGTTGGGCTTCGTCAAGAAGGGAGAGGGCGGTGCCTTCCTGGAAGGAGGAGACCGCATCAGGCCGACCGGCGAGCTTCCCATCAATACCTCCGGCAGCATGCTGTCCGAGGCCTATATACACGGCATGAACATGATCACTGAGGGTGTGAGGCAGATACGGGGCACATCGACGACGCAGATCAAGGATGTATCCAGGGTGCTGTGCACAGGCGGCCTCGGAGTACCGACAAGCGCCCTCATCCTGAGCAAAGAACAGGCATCCTAAGCGGAAAGTGAGGTAAC
Organism: Dehalococcoidia bacterium; assembly: GCA_004376205.1. GTDB lineage: Bacteria > Chloroflexota > Dehalococcoidia > SZUA-161 > SZUA-161 > SOKG01. The sequence goes on from SOKG01000059.1 coordinate 9,288, forward strand.
CGAGATGGCTGTCAGGTTCAACCAGAGGTACGCCCAGTATTTCTTCGAGCCGGTGGCTGAGTCTTTCGAAGAGGAGCACTGGAACGCCATCAAGAGACGCGAGCTGGTTTTTCAAAGATGTGCGAAGTGCGAAACGTGGCTTCATCCGCCGCGCCCCATGTGCTATAAGTGCCACAGCTATGACCTGGAGTGGGTGAAATCCAGCGGAAGGGGGAAGATCTATAGCTGGGTGACGTTCACTAGGGAGGCAAACCCGTTCTACAGAATCCCCTATGAGGTGGTACTTGTGGAGATGGATGATGAGAAGGGCGTTCGCTTTATCTCCAATATGGCGGAGGGCAATGCGGAAGACCTCTACATCGGTATGCCAGTTGAATTGGTGTGGGTGGATGTAACGAAGGAGCAACCCCTTCCCATGTTCAGACCGGCGAAGTAGAGGGCCAGCGCACTACCGCCCCGGTACAACAAGACAGCACGCAGGAGGACACCAGATGGAGGAACTTAAAGACTACAGCGGCGAGTACAAGCCTCATTTGAAGTTGGAGGACTTCTCCAAAGAATCGCTCATCGGATTACTTAAGAGCTATCAGATCGTCTTTGTGGGACTAATGGGAATGTGGAACACAGTGAATCGGGAGAGAATGAGTGTTGAAGAAGCCTTCAAACTGGATGCCTATGTTTACCAAAGAATGGTGAGTAAGTTCGCACTCCCGCTAGTCACGCAGGCCATGAATATCCGCGGAGATGACGTGGTTACTATGCTGAAGTACTTCCAGGTGGCCCCCGACGGTGCCCGGGAGGGACTGTACGAATTCGACTATGACATTAAGAACAGCGATCACGCCATACTGACTTTCACAAGTTGCCCCTCCCTGCTCTATTTCGAGAGAAAAGGAAACGACAAGGATATAGACGGCCTCTGTGGCCCGGGTGGCGTAGAGGAACGGGCCTTCATCGAAATCTGCAAGTACTTCAATCCAAACATGAAGTGCAGAGCTCTGAAGCTCCCTCCTCGAAAAAGCAAAGACGATATCTGCTGTCAGTGGGAGTTCAAGGTTGAACCAAAGACGTAGGTG
>SOKG01000012.1 GCA_004376205.1 Dehalococcoidia bacterium
CGCTGGCGATGGATCTTCAGCGGGGAGTGGCAATAACTGGGAGACACCCAGCACCCCCTACTACGGCAACTACTGGGGGGACTATGCGGGAAGCGATGGTAATCTTGATGGGATTGGAGATACCCCTCACCCTCTGGGCACAGAGCAGGACAATTACCCGCTTATGAGCCCTCATGCTAACTACACGCCGGCTCCTCAAGACGAGCCAGCACAATGCACACCGGAGCAGGCACCACCCTCACCACCTGGAGAAGAAGGGGGAGGCGGCTGCTTCATCGCCACCGCGGCCTACGGCTCCTATCTCGATAGTCATGTAGAGACGCTGCGGAACTTCCGTGACAGCTACATGTTGACCAACCCCGTGGGCTCGGCCCTGGTATCAGCCTACTACAAGCTCAGCCCGCCGGTGGCGGAGTTCATCGATGACCATCCGACACTGAAGCCAATAGTGAGGACTGCGCTATTGCCTGCTGTGGCCATGAGCACGGTGGCGGTAAACACTACATCGGCCGAGAAGATAGCCATCGTAGGCTCGCTGGCGCTGGTTTCAGTCGCGCTAGCTGCATGGGCGAGGAAGCGGCGCGGCAAGGGTTCACGATGTGAGCAACCGCATCAATAAGGGGGCTAAGCGATGGTAAGCTGGTGCCTCCAAGGGAAATCGAATCCCTGTCTCCGCCTTGAAAGGGCGGTGTCCTAGGCCGCTAGACGATGGAGGCTCCTTTCAACTCAGCCTCAAGCAGTATAGCAGAAAGAGCAGGCCCTGGCTATGGATAAACCGCCAGCCCTTCGAGTCCGGTTTCCTCGGAGAAGCCCAGCATGAGGTTCATGTTCTGGATAGCTTGTCCCGCTCCCCCCTTGACCAGGTTGTCGAGGCAGCTAATCACGATGAGCCTACCCGTCCTGAGATCGATGGTGGGATAGATGAGGCAGCGGTTGCTGCCCCGGGTCTGCTTTGTCTGAGGCGGAGCAGCCACCACCTTGACAAACGCCTCGCCCCCATAGAAATCGCGATAGAGCTTGCTGATCTTCTCCCTGCCACCCTCACCTCCGGCTATCTTCCCTTCCCTCAGCTTGGCATAGCAGGAGGTAAATATCCCGCGGGTCATCGGTACCAGGTGAGGCAGGAAAGTAACCGACAACGCAGGCTCGGGAGCCATCTGTTGCAGCTCCTGGACAATTTCGGGCAGGTGGCGATGTCCCTCGAACGCGTAGGCAGAGACGTTCTCGTTGGCCTCAGCGTAGTGGGTAGTAAGGCTCAACGTCCTGCCAGCGCCGGAGACGCCGGATTTGCTATCGACGATTATGTCAGGCTCGATCAAGCCCTCTCTAACCGCCGGTGCCAGCGCCAGGATAGCACCTGTGGGAAAACAGCCGGGGTTGGCGACAAGCCGCGCTGAAGCTATTTTCCCACGATTCAGTTCCACCAGGCCATAAGCTGCCTCTTCGAGATACTGTGGCGCTGGGTGGGTTAGTTCATACCATCGCTGGAACTCTGCGGCATCCTTGAGCCTGAAGTCAGCGCTGACGTCAACCACCTTGATGCCACGCTCCAGCATGCCAACCACCGTAGTAGCGCTTTCCCCGTGAGGCAGGGCTGAAAACGCGAAGTCCACTTGATCGAGCTCAGCTTTTATGGTTAGGTCGAAATCATCCAAATGGGGGAGAACCTCGCTCACTTGCTTCCCTACGGCGCCGCGCCCGGTAATCGAGGTCAGCTTAACCCCTGGATGTTGGCGCAGCAAACGGGCAATTTCCATACCGATGTAGCCGGTGATGTTGATAATGCCAACTTTTACCTCTGACACTGAAAATCCCCCTTCAGTTGATTGCTGAACTGATTATGGCGCTTTTCGCTCGCCTACAGGACATACTACCACACACTTATCGCAAATTGCCAACTCGCTGCGTCTCCCCTCGGAGATGGAAGCCAGACAGCTATCGGCATCTACCAGGCGATAAGGTAGTAGTATGCCCACTGGACAGGCTTGAACACATTCCTGGCAGTCTTCGCAATATGGGTTCTCCTCCTTAGAATATATCCCAGGCCCGGTAGCGGCAAGGGGGGCATCGGTCCTGATGACCATAAACCTCAGCCAGGGTCCGAAACGGGGATGGATGACAAGGGTGTTTTTGCCCTGCTTCCCCACCCCGGCAGCAACAGCCAGGTGCTTGAGGTTCGGCTCCCCATGCAGGGGATAGCCCAGCTCGCCCACAAGCTCAGCAGCAAAGCCATGTTCCCCGATGAACTCGATCAGGGCATCTTCCTTGTCCTTAGCGTGCCGGGCAAACCCTCGCAGGATCGTTTTGGTCCCGGCCGGGGCAAAATCGTCCAGGTCTCTTTCAGGCGTTGAGACCAGCCCCAAGATTAAGATGGTGTCGTTGGTCGAGGGGTCTGAAGCCACTCCAACAACATCGAACAGGGAGCGAGCACGGGCAACTGTTTCCTCCCCACTCTTCAAGCCGTCACCTTATGCTCAAGAGTCGTTCCAAGCAGCATCTGTCCCGTGGGACAGACTTGCCGCAGCACACACTGATGACAATGGGGGCGCTGTGCCTTGCATACCCTTCGACCATGTTCGATCATATGGATATGGAACTGGTAGACGTCCTCAGCAGGAACCATAGCACCCAGGATTTCGTGCGCCCTCTCCGCCGATGCCCTGGAGTCGATAACCCCCAGCCTCTTTGCTACCCGATGGATGTGAGTGTCAACGGGCAGGGCCGGCTTCCCCAGGGAGAACAGCAGCACGCAGGAGGCGGTCTTGGGCCCTACCCCAGGCAGACCCTGTAGCCAGGCTTTGGCCTCCGCCAGAGGTAGCTCCTGGAGGAACATGAGATCGAGTGAACCCCGCTGGGCCGAGATTTGGTCAAGCATCTTTTTGATCCTGGGCGCTTTTACCTGCGCCAGACCGCCGTACCTTATGGCTTGGGCGATCTCTTCCACGTTTGCCTCAGCCACTGCCTGCCAGTTGCCAAACGTGGTGATCAGGCGGTCGAAAGCACGCCTCGAGTTATGGTCTGAAGTATTCTGAGAGAGAATGGTCATAATGAGTTCAGAAAGAGGATCGCGATGTTGGCTCCAACTGAGGTTGCCATATTCCTCTGCCAGCAACCTTGTTATCTCGTTGATGCTCAACAGGCTCACCCTGTGGCCAGGCCCTTCAGGTGGCAGGTATCGTTGACCAGAGTCACTGCGGGAACACCATCTCTGACCTCGAAGGCGTTGATGGCGCACACATCCTGCTCCACCTGCCAGAAATTGGAATTGTTCAATCCAAGCATGGCGCATAGGAGAACCCTGCACACCACCATATGGGAGACTAGAATCACAGTCTGCCCGCCATGCTCAGCGGCAATCCCATCAACGGCAGCTAAGACCTTCTGCCGCACATCCGCCAACGACTCACCCTGGGGAAAGCGAACCTGGTGGGGAAACTCAAGCCAGGTGTTGTAGAGTTCGCTGTCCTGCTCTGACGCTTCCTCGGCAGATAGCCCCTGCCAGTCCCCGAAATCTATGTCGATAAGCCCGTCCAGCGGCTTTACGGGGAGGCTAAGCTGGTTTGCTATGATCTTGGCTGTCTCGAGTGTCCGCTTGAGGGGGCTGGAATAGATGGCTGCTATGGGCCAGCCTTTCATGTGAAGACCTGCAGCAAGGGCCTGTCTCAACCCGGTCTCATTCAGAAGGAGATCAGCCCTTCCACGAAACCTCTCCTCCCGATTCCACTCCGTTTGCCCATGCCTCACCAGAATAAATAGAGTCATCACGATCTCACTGAAAGTCAAGACCTGGGTGGGGTCACACCCTTGCGAAGCAGCCAGTATTCCAGGCTGTCGGCGAGCGCTATCCAGCTAGCCTCGAGGATATTGGGCGAGCTTCCCATCGTGTGCCAATCGTGCTCGCCGTCGCTGGACACCATAAGCACCCTCACCTGAGACCCTGTGCCAATGCTTTCCTCGAGGATGCGAACCTTATAGTCAACCAGCCTCACCACTGCCAGACTGGGATAGACCCAAAGCAGGGCCTTGCGCAGCGCGGCATCCAGGGCGTTGACCGGGCCATTACCTTCGGCTGCGGTATGGAATACCTCTTCACCCACCCTCACCTTGACCATTGCCTCCGAAAGCAGCTCTTCTTTTGGCAAAGCAGTGGGCAGGCGGCGATGCTTCTCTATAACAACCATGAAGTCTACCAGCTCGAAGGGAGGCCTATAGTCAGGCTGGCCGCGCCTGAGCAGGAGTTCGAAAGAGGCCTCAGCGTCTTCGTATTGAAATCCCTGGTTCTCCAGGGTCTTTATTTGCTCCAGTACCGCTCTCGCCTGTTCACCCTTGGGAACGTCCAGTCCCAATTCGCTGGCTTTATATGTAATTGTGCTAATGCCAGAGAGCTCAGAGACGAGCACCCGGCTGCGGTTGCCCACCAGATCGGGATCGATATGCTGATAGCTTTCCTCTTGTTTGATCACCGCCGAGATGTGCTGCCCCGCCTTGTGAGTGAAGGCGCTGGTGCCCACATAGGGGAGGTGAGGGTCGGGGCTGAGGTTGGCAAGCTCACTCACATAATGAGCAACCTCAGTCAACTTGGCTAGCTGCTCATCACTAACGCAATTGATGCCCATCTTGAGCTTAAGGGCGGGGATAACGGAGCAGAGGTTGGCATTGCCACAGCGCTCGCCATAACCATTGATGGTGCCTTGAACCTGGGCAACCCCTGATCGAACCGCGACCAAGGTGTTTGCCACCGCCAACTCACCGTCATTGTGTGCATGAATGCCCAGAGGGATCCCCACTCTATTCGCAGCTTCAACAGCTATGGCTATCTCGTCAGATAGAGCACCACCATTGGTATCGCAGAGCACAACGCAGTCAGCCCCTGCTTCAGCGGCAGTCTCAACAGTGCGCAGAGCGTACTCGGTATCACCCTTGTATCCGTCGAAGAAGTGCTCTGCATCGAAAAAGACAGTGTTTCCTGCCGACTTAAGGTAGCGGATAGAATCAGCGATCATACGCAGGTTTTCTTCCAGGGTGGTCTGCAGTACGTGGGTCACGTGCTGGTCCCAGGACTTGCCTACCAGGGTAAATACCCTTGCCCCTGTTTCCATCAGGGCAGGGAGATGGGGATCGTTTGCTGCCTCAGTGTTCGCCCGGCGGGTGCTTCCAAAAACGACCAGCGTGGCTTGGGAGAGCTTGAGGCCTTGTGCCCGAGCAAAGAACTCCGCGTCCTTGGGGTTGGCACCCGGCCAGCCGCCTTCGATAAAATGGATTCCGAGCTCGTCAAGGCGCTTTGCGATCTTAAGCTTGTCCTCTACGGAAAAGGATATCCCTGCCCGCTGTGCCCCATCGCGAAGGGTTGTATCATAAAGCTCAACGTTCAATCTCGCCACCCCCTTCCCCTTTACCATAACCTGGGATTTGCGATAAAGTATAACATAGACATATTTGACTACACAATTGGGGGTGAATTCCCCCAAGAGGTGGGCTTTTGAATCTGCACTTGACGGAATGGCTCGCACTGTTATAATCATATACTGCTTGCGCGAACATGAGAGTAATTGCGGGCAAGGCCAAAGGACACAGCTTGAAATCTCTGCGGGGGTCGGCTATTCGTCCCACGTCCGACTTGATTCGCGGAGCGATTTTTTCCATGCTGGAAACCGTGGCTACTGACTGGTCAAGGGTGCTTGACCTTTATGCCGGTACAGGTGCCCTGGGCATCGAGGCCCTGAGCCGAGGGGCGCAGTGGGCGGATTTTGTGGAGAAGAAGCCAAGATTATGCGCCCTCATCAAGGAGAACCTGGAGCGCACCGGGTTTGCTGCTCAGGGGGCTGTTTATTGTGTGAGCGCTGCCAAGGCCCTTTCAATCCTCGACGGAGAGTATGGCATCCTGTTCATGGATCCTCCCTACACCGATTCATCTCTGACTACTACAGCGGAGAAGCTCGCCTCCTCCCGCCTGGTTGGGAAGGAGTCAACCCTGGTCATCGAACACTCCCGCCGCGTGCCGCTTAAGGAAATATATGGCGATTTCCACCAAATGAAGACTCTCCATCATGGCGATAGTTGCGTTTCTGTGTATCAATACGCGGAGGGCGAATCTTGACCATCGCTATCTATCCTGGCAGTTTCGATCCGGTGACTAACGGACACCTTGACATCGTCGACAGAGCAGTTGCTCTCTTCGATCAATTGATCATCGGCGTCTATGACGTCCCGCAGAAAAACCTCCTGTTCAGCACCCAGGAAAGGGTCGACTTAATAAGAAAGGCGGTTGCCAACCTGCCTACCGTACGGGTGGAGTCCTACTCCGGGCTCACCGTTAACTTCGCCCAGCAGATGAACGCCAAGGTTATCGTGCGCGGGCTGAGGATGACTTCCGACTTCGAGCGAGAGTTCGAGATGGCGCTGATGAATAAGAAACTGGCTCCAGATATAGAGCTGGTCTGCCTCATGACCAGCCTTGAATACCAGTTTATCAGCTCCAGTTTGCTCAAGGAGGCTTGCGAGCTGGGAGGGGCCATTGAGGGCCTTGTCCCTGAGCACGTTGCCACTGCATTGGCAGAGAAATTCCACCTACCCAAAAGATAGTTGGGAAAGAAAAGTAAAGCAGCCTGGCCAAGAAAGCTGCGAGGAGGGAAAAAGGATGGCCCTGAAGATTACCGATGAGTGCATAAGTTGCGGGGCATGCGAGCCTGACTGTCCTAATCAGGCGATAACCGAGGGTGACACCATCTACGTGATCGACCCCGACAGGTGTACCGAGTGTGTAGGCTCTCACGAGTCTTCCCGCTGCGTCGATGTCTGCCCCGTCGATTGCTGCGTCCCCGACTCCGACCACGAGGAAACTAAGGAGCAATTGCTCGCAAAGTGGCGCAGTTTGCACCCCGGTGAGGAACCGGCCGCGGGCACCTATTAGCGCTTAGACCTGGGCAAACAATCCTGGCAAGCTATATGGATTATCGCTGCCACCTTCTTACCAAGGTCTATTAGGTGGTTGAATCTCGGAACCGCCTCGTAGGAGGGTAAGGTGTGGAGTTGTAGCTGTGCCTCTGTAGCATAGCTTCTTGCCCCATTGGACAGCCTGGCCTCAGCATTTGTTCCCGTTCCAATCGCGATCTCATCTGCACCTGCCCTCGACAACTCCCCGATTTCTTCCCCCCAAGCGGTGATCGAGCCAAAGCTGAGGCTTTCAACCTTGACCAAAATATCGCCTCCCCCTTCTTTCTGATATAATACCTATGTAGCGTCGTAACTCCTGTCACGACGAAGAATCCGTTGCCACAGGAGTGGCAACGCTACTGATAAATACACAGGTCAGGCAATCCCAGACCTAAACCAGATAGTGGTTTATCTACCAGCCCAAGTCAAAAAGCCTTCTGTGGTAGTAGCAAGATGCCAGCTCAAAAACAACTGCTTCTCCTTTTCGATGGGCATGCCCTGATCCACCGGGGCTTCCATGCCCTGCCCCCGCTTGCGTTGGCCAAGACGGGGGAGCCCACCGGGGCGGTCTACGGCTTCGCTAGCATGCTGCTCAAGGTCGTCGCTGGGTTCAAACCAACCCATTGGGCAATCGCCTTTGACAGCTCAGCCCCTACCTTCAGGCATAAACAGTTCGAGGCCTACAAGGCGCACCGCCCTCCAGCTCCAGATGAGCTCAAGCGCCAGTTCGGACGGGTGCGGGAGCTGGTTGAGGCATTTAACCTCCCCTCCTTCGAGGTAGAGGGCTACGAGGCAGATGATATTCTGGGCGCGTTATGTCGGCAGGCAAGCGACCAGGGGATTGATTCCATCATCGTAACCGGGGACACCGATACCTTGCAGCTCGTTTCGCCCCACGTCAGTGTGCTCACACCTCGCCCGGGGAGAACATTCAGCGATACTATTATCTACGATGAGGCAGCGGTGCAGCAACGTTACGGGCTTCTCCCTCGGCAGCTTGCCGACTTCAAGGGCCTTAAAGGCGACCCCTCGGACAACATCCCAGGCGTCACCGGCATCGGCGAGAAGACGGCAACAAAACTGATGCAGCAGTTCGGAAGCATTGAGGAGATCTACCACCATATTGGCGAAGTGGTTCCGGAGAAGGTGCAAAAACTATTGAAGGATGGCGAAAACGAAGCAAGGCAGAGCAAGGAACTTGCCACTATCGTCACCGACATGCCAGTTGCTCTCGATCTTACTGCCTGCCGCGTCAGCGCCTATGAGCGGGACAAGGTAGCTGAGCTTTTCCGCGAGCTGGAGTTCTCGAGTCTGCTACCCAAGCTTCCTGAGGCTGCACTTGGAGAGCAAAAGCCCACGCCAGTAGAGGTCCAGAGCAGAAGCGAAGCCGTTGAATATCGGATCGTCGACACCGCTGATTCACTTGACGAGGTTATGGGCCTCCTGTCTCAGGCTGAATCATTCGCCATCGACACTGAGACCACAGGAACGGATCCAAGGCAGGCAGCACTGGTCGGCATCTCCTTGTCTTCGGCGCCAGGGAAAGCATGGTACCTGCCTGTGGGGCACTTGGCGGGAGACCAACTACCCTTGTCCCAGGTCATCGCCGCACTCAAACCTCTGTTGGAAGACCCCAAGGTGATCAAAATAGCTCATAACGGCAAATATGACATGACCCTTCTCCTCAAATATGGGGTGAGGGTGGAGAACCTCGGTTTCGATACCATGATCGCCGCCTATCTCTTGGGAGAAAAGGCTCTCGGACTGAAGCCTTTGGCCTTCTCCAAGCTGGGCATCGAGATGAGTCCTATAGCCAATCTGATCGGAACCGGTGCAAAGCAGATTTCGATGGCCTGGGTGGACATCCCCAGGGTGTCAGAGTATGCCTGCGCCGACGCTGACATTGCCAACAGGCTGAGCGAATTGCTGGAGGCAGAGCTTATTAAGGATCAGAGGCTATGGGAGCTATTCACTACGGTCGAGATGCCCCTGCTACCGGTGCTGCTGCGGATGGAGACAAATGGGGTAGCATTGGATATCTCTAGACTGCGAGACATGTCCTGGAGCATGGGTGAGAAGCTGGCCAAGCTCGAGAGCGAAATATATGACTGCGTCGGTCATAGGTTCAATGTGAACTCAACCCAGCAGCTAGCGGCGGTCCTCTATGACGAGCTTAGCCTACCCCGAACGAAAAAAATCAAGAGCGGCTACTCTACAGGTGCCTCAGTTCTGGAAGGACTCAAAGGGGCGCACCCCGTTATCGAGCTCTTGCTTGGGTACCGTCAGCTGACGAAGTTGAAATCGACCTACGTCGATGCCCTTCCTGCCCTGACCGACCCGGATACCGGACGGGTACATACCAGCTTCAACCAGACAGGCACCACCACCGGCAGGCTCTCCTCAAGCGACCCTAATCTGCAGAACATCCCGGTGCGCACCGAGGAGGGGAGGCAGGTGAGGAGAGCATTTGTCGCGGAGAAGGAATCCTCCCTGCTCCTTGCTGCCGACTACTCCCAGATCGACCTTCGCGTCCTGGCACACCTCTCCCAGGACCCCCGGCTCCTCGCTGCCTTCGCCCAGGACGAAGACATTCACGCTACCACCGCCTCCCAGGTGTTCGGTGTCCCGCTTTCAGCAGTTACCCCGGACATGAGGCGGCTGGCGAAGACGGTCAACTTCGGTGTGATCTACGGGATGAGCGAGTACGGCCTGGAGCAGGCTACTGAGCTCTCTCGACAGGAGGCGGCACAGTTTATCCAGGCATATTTTGAGAAATACAGCGGGGTCAAGGACTACCTCGCCTCCACCAAGCGGGATGCGGCTGAGAAGGGATACGTGCAGACGATCCTGGGTAGACGGCGCTACATCCCCGAGATCAACGCCGCCAATCCCCAGGTGAGGATGGCGGCAGAGCGAATGGCGATAAATATGCCTGTTCAGGGCACCTCGGCCGATATTATCAAGGTGGCGATGATCGACCTTCAGCGTGAGATGGATAGGAAGGGGCTGGAGGCGAAGATGATCCTCCAGGTGCACGACGAGCTCCTCTTCGACCTACCTCGAGAGGAAGCGGAAGAATTAAGGCAGTTAGTCCTCCAGATAATGCCCGAGGCGCTGAAGCTCAGCGTCCCCCTCAAGGTAGACGTCAAGACCGGCAGAAACTGGGACGAGATGGCGTAGAGTACAAGAGCGATGCACCTGCCCACGGGGTCATTTCCTCTTCTAGCCCTCTTCAGATTCGAACTATCTCTCGAATCCACGGAGCAAGCGCTCTGTTAGCAGCGTTGACTGATTATCCCGTTTATGATACCTTTCTAATTTGTATGGCTGGCAGTTCGTTGGTTAGGTAGGGTTTGCTTATGGGAGAGGGGCTACTCATCAGTGGTGTTGGTGCGGGGGCTGTATTCGGCACTCTCGCCA
>SOKG01000017.1 GCA_004376205.1 Dehalococcoidia bacterium
AGCACCGAATACCCATAGGAAAAGCATGTTACCCCCGAAGTGCATCCAGCCTCCATGTATGAACATCGAGGTGAACATGGTTGCCCAGTTAGGAATAGGCGAGGCTATATCAACAAAGGTGTCTGGGCCTGTCTGCAGCCACAAAGCGTCCCAGCCGTGGGCCAGCTCTTTGGGTATGAGGCCGAACTGGTAGAAGAAGATGGGTCGTTGTGATCCCCCGATCACCAGCTCGTAGATGAAGACCGCGGCGCATAGAGCAATTAGAGTCACGTTGACGAAGGGGAGGCTGCGGGTTTTGAGGTCGCCATCGGAAATGGGAAACATGTAACATTCGATTCTTAAGGCAGGGACTGCAGCCAGTGCCAGACAGTCGTCTGCCTCAAAGGTGCGGACATTCCGGTCCGGGAGATAACGGACACTTCAAAATCCAAAGTCTTACTCCCTGACAGTTGCTATTATAACTCTTTCTTGACTCCAGTGTCTTTCTTCTGACCTCCTTTCTGCGCTACAATACCTCTGCTGGCTGACCTGCCCAGGTTCAACAAAGCGATAATCGAGTCTTTGACACCCTAGAAAGAGTCACCTTATGAGTAAAGACGGGTGGCCTAAGATTCGCAGAACTTGGGATTTCAGGCCTTGGTCAGAACTCGCTCCCTAAATGTGATAACTTCTTAACCTTTTTCCCCTCCATTTTATGACTTCTTGATTGCCAACTTGCTAACATGGCGATAGACTTCATTTACATCTATACTTTTTCTGGCGAGGGTGGTATATAATCGGTTCATGGTTTGCGAGGGAAATGAGACGGGTTAGCCGACAAGGGAGCAATTGAAGGCGGAGGTAAGGTTGGATGCCGAGCTTGAGAGCTGTCTTCACCAATATGTCAGCCCCAATGCCTCTTCATAGAAAGTTGTACCTGGTGCTTCGTAACAATCTTATCAAAATACGGAAGAGGCAGAGCTGCTGTGGGCATTTTGGTGAACCTGGCTGCTGAGAGACAGCGAAATAACCTCCTGGTCAAGGGGGGGAAGAGCAAGAAGGCGCGGGACGCTGCCCTGAGACAAAAGTCACAGACTGAGCTTCGTCAGCGGTCTAAAATTACCTATGAGAAGGGTGGCTGTGTCATAGAAAGCTACCCGCACGCTGATTTTGGCGCCGGTTACGAGGTGGCTGCCTAGGAGGAGGGAATGAGGAAGGTTTATCTGGACAATGCTGCTACTACTCCAATGTTGCCCGAAGTGCTGGAGGCTATGCTGCCTTATCTCAAGGACGCTTACGGTAACCCCCAATCTCTGCACGGATGGGGAGACGAGGCCAGGGAAGCGGTAGAGGATGCACGGGGCAAGGTGGCTGCCCTCATTGGCGCGCAAGCTGAGGAGATTATCTTCACCTCAAGTGGCACCGAGTCGAACAACTTTGCTGTTAAGGGATTGGCAGCAGCCCAGCAATCTAAGGGTAGGCATATCGTCATCTCAGCCATCGAGCACTTCTCGGTCTTGCATTCGGCCCGAACACTGGAGAAACAGGGTTTCGAGCTTACCTTGGTCCCTGTCGATAGATACGGACTGGTGGATCCCGCGGAAGTAGCCCGCTCCATCAGGAAGGACACAGTCCTGGTATCCGTCATGCACGCCAACGGTGAAGTCGGCACCATCCAGCCTATCAGGGAGATAGCGAGGCTGGCGAAGGAAGCCGGGGCTATCTTTCACACCGACGCTGTGGCCACTGCCGGCACTATTTCGCTGGATGCCGGGGAGCTGGGGATAGACGCGCTGAGCCTGGCGGGTAACCAGTTTTACGGGCCCAAAGGCGTTGGCGCTCTCTGGGTCAAGAAGGGGGTGCGCATCATTCCCTTTCTCGATGGTGGTGTGCAGGAGGGAGGGCGAAGGGCCGGGACAGAGAACGTGCCTGCAATCGTAGGATTGGGCAAGGCCGCCGAGCTTGCCAGCGAAGAGATGGGGTCCAGGATTGAGCACCTCTCGGCCCTGCGCGACAGGTTGATCGATGGCCTGCCTTCGCGGATCGATCATGTGATCCTGACCGGACATCCCACGCAGCGCCTTCCTGGCAACGCCAGCTTCTGCATCGAGTTTATCGAGGGGGAGTCAATGCTCATGCTCCTGAATCATCAGGGGATAGCTGCAGCCAGTGGTTCCGCCTGCACCTCCAAGGCGCTGAAAGCCTCACATGTCCTCCTCGCCATGGGGCTGGCTCATGAGATAGCGCATGGCTCGCTACTCTTCAGTCTCGGCGTGAGCAATACCGTGGAGGATATTGACTATGTATTAGAAGTGCTGCCGCCCATCGTTGATAGGCTGCGGCAGATGTCGCCACTATATGCCAAATTCTCAAAAGAGCAGAGTGGGAGGAGATAAGATGCCTGTTTATAGCGAAAAAGTGATGGAGCATTTCATGAACCCCCGTAATGTGGGGGAGATAGAGGATGCTGACGGCATCGGCGAGGAAGGCAACCCCGTCTGTGGAGACTTGATGACCTTCTATATCAAGGTGAAGGACAACCGCCTCAGCGATATCAAGTTCAAGACCTTCGGCTGCGGGGCTGCCATCGCCGTATCCAGTATGGTCAGCGAGATGGCTATGGGGAAGACGCTGGAGGAAGCGAGAAAAATCACCCCGGCGCTGGTGGCCAAGGAGCTAGAGGGGCTGCCCAAGAACAAGTACCACTGCTCCAACCTCGGCGCCCAGGCGCTGAATAAAGCCATAGATGATTACCTCAGGAAGCAGGGCGTAAAGGTGAAGACCAAGAGAAGGAGGAAGGATGAGCAGGAGTGAAGATCCAAAGGAAAAGAAGGGTAAGCGCGTTTGCCCCTATTGTGAGGAGCAAATT
>SOKG01000243.1 GCA_004376205.1 Dehalococcoidia bacterium
ACTGCGCAACCATGTTCACCTCGATGTTCATACATGGAGACTGGATGCACTTCGGGGTTAACATGCTTTTCCTATGGGTATTCGGTGATAACATAGAGGACCGGTTCGGACACTTCCGATATCTGCTCTTCTACCTTGCGGCTGGTGTGGCAGCGGTCTGGCTCCAGATTGCAATAGACACCACGTCCACAGTTCCAACCATCGGCGCCAGCGGCGCCATCGCCGGGGTTCTGGGAGCCTATCTTCTTCTTTTCCCCTACAGCCGCATCCGCACAGCCGTTGTCTTCTTCTTCATCACCCTCATTCGAATCCCAGCCTTCGTACTACTCGGTTTCTGGTTCCTGCTCCAGTTCTTCGGCGGCCTCGGCTCATTAGGCCCTTCATCACAGACAGGCGGGGTGGCATATTGGGCTCACATAGGCGGGTTTCTCCTGGGCATCACCGTGGTCATCATCTACAAGCTCGCCACCAGCCAGAGTATTTGGCCAAGAGGGCCTCAAGCAGGGCCTGGGGAAGAGCCTGATGTGCCACAGTACTGGCGGGGCAGGCAGCTTTAGCTGCCATTGCTTCCTTCACACCTGCACTGAGGGAGTGCAAAATGGCTGTTGCGATTCTATACCGAGAGGAATTGAAGGAATATGACTTCGGGCCAGGTCACTCCTTCCGGGGAGACCGTTATCCCTTATTCCATCAGTTTCTGCGGGAGCATCTACCCGAGGATGATAACTACCGCATTATCAAAGCAGACTGGGCAAGCGACCAGGATTTGCTCCTGATTTGTCAGGAGGATTACATTACCTTCACCAAAGAGTACTACAAAGCTGCCAACCTGGGTTTAAGCTACACCGGCCCATTTCATCGATTTCACAGCGGAGATAACGCAATTGTAGGTAAACCGGGAAAGGTGGAAGAGGCAGCCAGATTGGTTGTCGCGCAGGCAAAGACAGCTTGCGATCTGGTCCAAGAAGACAAATTCAGAAAGGCGGTCTCCATTGGCGGTGGATTACACCATGCCAAACCCTCCTATGGAGAAGGATTTTGCCTTTATAACGACGTCGCCTTCTCTGCCAGATACTTGGTGCAGAAGTACAATCTGCAGAGGATACTAATCTTGGACACCGATGCCCATGCCGGTAATGGAACCTCGGAGTATTTCTATGATGATGCCAGGGTTTTGCTTATTGACATCCATCAAGACCCGGGTTTTCTCTATCCTGGGACCGGCTTCGCTCACCAGATTGGCTCCGGCGATGGAAGAGGCTTCAATATCAATGTTCCGATGCCTATTTACGCCGGTTACGATTCCTACAAATCGGTTTTCGAGGAGCTGGTTCAGCCAATAGCTGACGAATTCCAACCCCAGATCATCATAAGAAACGGTGGCTCAGACCCTCATTTCAGCGACGGGCTGACCAATTTGGGATTGCCAGTGGAAGGCTTCAAGATGATCGGGGAAAAGGTCAGGGAACTGGCAGAGCTTTGCCAGGACAAGGTTATCGATCTGATCGCATCCGGTTACAACAGAAATGTTCTGCCTTTTGCATGGCTGGCCTTGATTTCCGGCTTGGCAGGCTTCAGAACCGGGATGGAAGAGCCCGCGGAGATCCCCCAGAGGTTCAGACAGGACCCCTCCTTGACAGAGACTAGAATGGTCATAGAGAAGGTCAAAAGGAACCTCAGGGACTACTGGAGCTGTCTCAGATGAAACCCGAGGAGGACAAATCGGCTGTTCACATCCACCAACCTCATTACCACCGGCCCCTCTCCTGATAGGTCTTAACAAATCTCTCGATGGAACGATCATAGGTCCTCTCCACATCCTTAGGGAAAAAGCATGCAGGCAGTTCACCCGACTGCCAATGATAGGTAATGCACTCACAGCAAACGCCCTTCCTGCTGCATGGCTCGTAGGTACAGTTGCAACTGGCTTTGTTCTTCTCAATGGTGCACTCTTTCATATACAGCTCCTTTTGCGATGATACTTGGTGAACTTCTCCTGGTTTGAAAAATTGGCCCTGCCTACCCCTAACCATCATGCCGCGGTGGTAAGGGAAATCAGCCTTGGCCATTCTGGCATGACCTGACACCCTTGTCAACGAGTGCAACGGAGCGGCATGTCATTTCAATCACTCCACTCCCTGCCTTTCATGCATTGACAAAAGCCTAGAAGCGTGTCAAAAATAGGTGAATATTCGCTTACTACCTGCAACATTGGCAGCCTGGAAAGGAGCTGAGGGTGACCAACAGTCACAACCAGCTAGCAGTCGAAACCCGAGAGTTAGTCAAGAGGTTTGGCGACTTCACGGCGGTGGATCACCTGAATCTCAGAATCGAGTGCGGTGAGACCTACGGTCTGCTCGGCCCCAACGGCTCTGGCAAAACCACGACCATCAAGATGCTCTGCGGCCTGCTCAAAACCACCGGCGGAGAGGCGCTCGTTCTGGGCAAGCGGGCTGGTGATCTCTCCATCTTGCCAAGAATAGGATACATGCCGCAGGAGACCGCGCTGTATCTGGATCTGACCGTGCACGACAACATCAGTCTCTTTGGCGAGATCTATGGCTTGAGCAAGGCAGACATCGAGCAGGGGGAGGCTGAGTTACTTCGATTCATTGACCTGGAGAAATGGAGGAATTCCACCATCGCCAATTTGAGCGGCGGCATGAGGCATCGAGTATCCCTCGCCTGCAGCATGCTTCACAATCCGGAGCTGCTGTTCTTGGATGAGCCAACCATCGGCATCGACCCGGAGCTGCGGGCTTCCTTCTGGGAGTACTTCCAGGCCCTGCGGGCAAGAGGCGTGACAGTGATCATCACCACTCACTACATGGACGAAGCCCACCATTGCGGCAGGATTGGCCTTCTGAGGGAAGGTCGGCTCATCGCTGAGGGAACTCCCGGGGAGATCACCGAGGCAGCGGGGGTCCAGTCGCTTGAAGATGCCTTCCTGGCACTGGCTCGGAGAGGGGGTGGTGATGAAGTTTAGCAGGGCGTTTGCCATTACAAAGAGAATCTTTAAAGGGCTGAGGCACGATCGGCGGACGGTGGCGCTCATCGTAATTGCGCCGCTTCTGGCAATGTCCATCTTCGGCATTGCCTTTAGTGGGAGCGTGACGGATGTCGGGGTGGTGGTTGTGAACCTGGACGAGGGCCCTCTGGCAGCAAGGATCGTCTCCAATCTGGATGAAGACACTTTGGACATCCGCTACACGGATAGTGAGAAAGATGCCGTTGAAGAGGTCGAGAATGGCGAAACGTGGGCGGCCATCGTGTTCCCACAGGACTTCACCACGAATGTCATGGCCAAATTGGAGGGTAATCCCGCTGCTGGCGATGCCCCCATCAGCGTCAGAGCTGACGACAGCAACGTGAATGTTGCCACTGCGATTAAGAAAGCGGTGAGGGATGCCGTGACAACCACCATGTCACAGCTTGGCAGGGAAATGCCAATTACGATTGATGATTCCCCGGTCTACGGGAAGGGCGCGGAATTTATTGATTTCTTCGTGCCTGGCATCATGGCCTTTGCCGTGTTTATTTTGACGACACTGCTCACCCTGCTTTCCTTCGTGGGAGAGCGCACCAGCGGCACCCTTGAGAGGCTCAGGGCGTCGCCGATAAGGGAGAGTGAGATAGTGGTGGGGTATGCTATGGCCTTCGGCATCATCGGAATGTTACAGGCATCGCTGCTGTTGATCGTGGCCACGCTGGTCTTCAAGATCACCATCGTGGGCAATCCGTTTCTGGCATACATAATCGTGGCCTTGCTGGCAGCGGTCAGCGTGAATCTAGGGATACTACTTTCCAGCGCGGCCAAGAGGGAAGCCCAAGCAATACAGTTCTTCCCTTTCATCACCCTGCCCACCTTCTTGCTCGCGGGAATATTCTGGCCGGTGGAGGCAATACCTTCGGTTCTCAGGCCGCTCTCATACCTGATACCGCCGACTTACGCAGTCGAAGCCATGCGCTCGGTGATACTGAGGGGATGGGGACTTGGCGATATCTGGCTCGAAATCGTGGCGTTGTTGGCATTCGGGTTGGTATTCCTGGCGCTGAGTGTCAGGTCTTTGCAGAGGGAGATGGGTTAGGGGCCTGTGTTACAAAAGCGAGGATTCCTTGCCCGTAGCCATTTTGACATGCCACGTGGGGCTTGATAACATGGAGTCCACTGGCTGCAACGTTATTCCACCAAGCTAACCTCATCCAGGTCGATAAATACGAGGAGTGAGCTATGCAAATGGGATTCTACTTCGATCAGACCAGGTGCACCGGCTGTTATGCCTGTGTGGTCGCCTGCAAAGACTGGCACGACGTGCCGGCGGGACCAGCCAGTTGGCGAAAGGTGACGACCATAGAGCAGGGCGAATTCCCCGATTTATTCGTTGCTTTCCTCGCCACCTCCTGCTACCACTGTACCCAACCCGCCTGCGTTCCGGCTTGCCCTGTGGAAGCCATCATCAAAAGGAAAGAGGACGGCGTAGTCGTAGTTGACCGGATCAAGTGCCTGGGCAAAGACCAGTGCGACCTTTGCTGGCAAGCGTGCACTTACAGGGCACCCCAGTTCGGAGCAGAGCGAAACGCCAGAATGCAAATGTGCAACCTCTGCCTTGACAGGCTTGAGGAGAGAAAGAAGCCCATCTGCGTAGCTGGATGCCCAATGAGGGCCTTGGACTCAGGCCCATTGCAAGAGCTGAAGGCGAAGTATGGCGACGCTAGAGAGGCAGAAGGCTTCGCCTACTCCGATGAGTTGAAACCTTCCGTTCTTTTCAGACCGAAATTCAAAGGCCCATCCTCTTGAGGCAACAACGGCTTCTGCCTGTTGCTGCGAAATCACCCGCTGAGCCTACCCTTCCTCCTCCTTCAGCAGATCGCTGAATACGTCAGCGTGATACACTTCGTGATCCCTTATCCTGATGAGAAGCTCTTTCAAACCGGGATCCTCCATCTCCTTAGCAGCACGATCGTACTC
Organism: Dehalococcoidia bacterium; assembly: GCA_004376205.1. Taxonomy (GTDB): domain Bacteria; phylum Chloroflexota; class Dehalococcoidia; order SZUA-161; family SZUA-161; genus SOKG01. The sequence continues at coordinate 4,970 of SOKG01000243.1, forward strand.
AGCCGCCACTTCCCGCTCAATCTTGATATCTGCCCGAAGCATGTCGGCCGTCTTCCTGGACTGGTCAACCTCGATGTGCTCGATCGTTGGCGTGCCCCCGCCATCAACCGTCTCCTCGGCAAGCCATCCCAGGTGCTGCATCTCGTTTATCGCCTGATCCTCCATCTCCTTCTTAACATCGTCATTGGACGTCACATAGCGGTGGAGAAGGTACTGGAGAATTACGGTGTATTCGTGTTCGATGCCCCAGTCGAGGATCTTGGTGACCTTATCCTGCCGGGTGCCTCTTAGGTCCTCAGCGGATTCCCTTTTGGCCTTGTCCACCAAGTGTTCGAATTTCCCCCGATGCGCCTTCTCATCGGAAAGAATGCGTTCAAGCAGCCGTCTTATTTTGGGGTCATCCATAGCCTTTATGTGCCCCTCATACATGACAATGGCATCCAACTCTTGCTGCGCGTCATCCCTCATCCAATCGGGGACTTTCTTGCTGCCCAGGCGCATATCTCCCCTCTCGATGCTGGGGACTCCGCCGAGACCGACTATGGTCTCGGCCAGCCAATCGAAATGGCGCATCTCTTCCCGGGCGATGGCCTCGATCTCGCATGCCATCTCGCCCTCACCCATGGCGTAGGCATGCGTCAGATACTGGATGATAGCCGCGTGCTCGCCCCCCAGGTCTTTGTTCAGCAGGTCGATGATCTTGCCATTCATAGTTACCTCCTCAATCCGCGCTAGTTACACCCATCGTTTGAGTACTATACACAATGGATTTGCCTTTAGTCAATAGGCTAGAAGCAAGATATTGCAAGCAGGAACGTTTATGATAGTATTGTTAGGGAGCAGGGCTTCGGTGCTCGAAGCGGCTGTTATTGCCGTCTCCGAAGTCGGCCACGAACCAGACGACCCTTAGCGTAACCATGCAGATACTCGTTGTCACCCAGGGGCCCTACGGCGAGAGGATAGCGCGCAACCTGCGCGAGCACACACCCTCCGGCTGGATAGTCGAGGAGGTCGCCTTACCCAAGGCTCTTCCTCCCATCATTGATGAGCCAGACGAGTTCTTGCCTGCGACGATACCCCTCGCTGACCTCCTGATCGCTGCTGGCGAGTCACCAGGGGCCGCCCAGCTCATACCCGATCTTGTCAGCCGCTCCAGCGCTCGCTCTGTGATCGCCCCCGTAGACAACAGCGCCTGGCTGCCCCAGGGTCTTGCCAACCAACTTAGGAGAGAACTGGCAGAGATGGGCACTACCGTGGTCTTCCCCAAGCCGTTTTGCAGCCTCACCGAAACCAGCTACGGATACCGCGGCAGCGCCCAGACCTACCAGGATGAGCGCATCTCCGCATTCGCCCGGCATTTCGGCAGACCCAAGCTGAAGATCAGAGTCAACCCCAAAACCAGGCTGATAGAGCGGGTAGCCGTGGAGAGAAACTCAGCCTGCGGCTCGGTATCTCACGTAGCCAGGGAGCTGATCGGCCTCTCCGCAGACGAGGCCGACAGCAAGGCTGGCCTCATCCTGCACCATTACCCCTGCCTCTGCTCGATGAACCAGGAGCAGATCGAGGACAGGCTTTACGATACCCTGATGCACGTTAGCGGCTACATCATCAATGAGGAGGTGGCAGAGCAGGTTAAGCCCTTCAAGACCCCTCCCCAATACCTCACCCCCAGCGAGTACATGGATAATAAGAAGTAGTGCAGAGACGGGGAATCAGCCCCATTCCTCCATGACCAGCGATAAGCACGAGCTATTTCAGAGGACGTGCTCAGTGGGCCGGAGAGTATTTGGTGCACTGCTGCCGGGGAGGAGTGCTCTGCAACCTCAAACGCACTACTACCAGAGCCAGAATGCCTTCCTTTTTCACGCAAGACGACCCCACTGCCCGACACTTGGCTCTAAGCGACTAGAGTATTGCAGCGATTTTATCAACGAGCTCAGTTAGGAAGCCTAAGACATCCTGGGCTATCGACGATATGCCACCCCAGAGAACTTCCTGATCTTGAGCCGTGATGTTGCCTTCTCCATTCCCCAAGCCGACAAATAGCGTCTTAACCCAGTTAAGCGCATCCACGATAGCTCTTGCCAGTTGTTCCACTTCGATCTCCCTATTACCACAGGTTTCTCATGGATATCGTAGTCGGGCAAAAGCAGAAAGACAATCCTACTCACGTACTTTTTGAGTGAGCCGAAAACCATACTTACGTAGCGTCAATTCACTACACTTTCGTCATCTTACTTCGTCCTTTTGCATATGTTGGCACTCGATACCATCTCACATGCACAGCTACACGGCTCCCTATTTTAGACGTGAATTGTTCATTCAGACCCGAAATCGTAATACACTTGTAAGCTCTTCGTAATTTTGCCTTAATACATACTTAATCGGTTTTAATCCCATGCGCGTACAATTGCACATGATCAGATATAGCCTTAGGCCTCTTGCGGTCAAGCTCAGAACAGGTACAGATGCTTGACATTTAGGAGCGAGGGGATTACTATTGGCTACTACATGCCACTGGGTATGGCGTCACTTGGCCTTTCGAGAGTAAGCCATGCGTAAAATAGCTCTAATGATAGTTGACAGCAACCCGTTTTCCAGATCCGGGCTACGGCAGAGACTGTCCGAGCAAGATAGCCTAAGTATAGTGGAGATCATGGAGTGTGATCCGAGTGAAGAAGGTAAGGAAGCCATGACACAAATTGCAGAGAACTTGCCCGATGTCGTGTTGCTGGATATCGACTATCCCTCGCTCAGCGGGCTCGAGCTAGGTAAGAAGATCGTCCGTCATTTCCCAGGAACCAGGGTTATGATGCTAAGTGCCAATCCTTATGAGAATGATGCCGAACTATTTGAAGTTATCAAGACTGGGGCGGTGGCATACCTGAGGAGCAGGCACTGCACTGCGAAAGACTTCATCGAGATGATAGAACGAGCCTCCAATGGTGAGTATCCCATAAATGATTGTGTCAACAGCAGACCCAAGGTCGCCGACCGCGTACTGAGGCAGTTCCAAGAGATTTCATCGATGGGAAGAACCATAAAGGACATAACCGCCCCCCTCACCCGTAAGGAGTTACAGGTTCTGACACTCATAGCCGAAGGTAATTCAAACAAGCAAATCGCCAACCACCTCAGCATCAGCGATCAAACAATTAAGAATCATGTGAGTGCTATACTTCGCAAGATAAACGCCAATTACAGAGCCCATGCTGTGTTCATAGCGATACGCGATGGCTTGATTTCCATTCAATCAGGTCAGGATGCAGGCCACCGAGAAAGCAGCTCCTCCGAAAGCCACGCCACTTGAGGAACCGCTGACAGGCTAGCTGTTCGGCCAAACTCATGACTCGCCCTTATTCCTCACTGCAATCACAAATTGTAATCCCAACAAGAAAGCTGGGTATCTACGGAAGACACCCAGCTTCTTCTTTAGCAATAGTCCTGATACCTATGTGACCGCTTTAGCTCTTTCCAATTCTAAACATCTTGGTGCCACATACCGGGCAAACGCCCTGTGTCGCCGGTTTCTTGTTTTTCATGGTTATCGCCCTGGCGTCCTTCATCTCCCGTTTAGCACGGCATTTGACACAATAGGCTTGCATAACACCCCCTCCTTTTTGATTGGCAAGGATAAACCATTCCTGCCTGAAATGTCAATAGTAGGACAGGACTTTTTTTGACTACTAACCTACCGGAATTGCTCCCCCGGAATATGTGTAGTCCCCAAGGTGAACTATCAGGTCTACCGCCTTTAGGCTGTCTACCAGTCTTGGTGGGAGTTGGTCAATCCTTGATACGTGGGTGTCTGAGACTACCCCGATCTTCATTGTACCCACGAGCCTTAGATATGTCTGCCCACAGCCTCCGCGATGGGCCTTAGCTCGGCCATCAGCCGCTCGAAATTGGGGATGTTCAACGACTGCAAGCCATCGACCAGCGCCTCCTCCGGATTGGGATGGACCTCTATCAGAAGCCCATCCGCCCCGGCTGCTATCGCAGCCTTGGCGATGCTCGGCACATATGCGAAATGTCCCGCAGCATGGCTGGGATCCACGATGACTGGGAGATGACTAAAGCGCTTGACCACTGCAATTGAACTGATGTCCACAGAGAACCGAATGCTGTCTTCGAAGCTTCTTATCCCGCGTTCACACAGGATTACCCGCCGATTACCCTGGGCCAGAAGATAATCGGCTGCTGTCAGCCATTCCGTGACGGTAGCAGAAAAGCCCCTCTTCAACAGGATAGGATGTCTCAGCTTGCTCAGCTCCTTCAAGAGTGCAAAGTTCTGCATGTTGCGAGCACCGACCTGAATTATGTCAGCATGTTCAGCTACAATCCCTATGTTCTGGATGTCAACGACCTCGGTGATGACAGGAATGCCAAGGTCGGACTTGACCTTGGCCAACATCCTCAGAGCATCGTGTTCCAGCCCCTGGAAGCTGAAGGGGGAGGTGCGAGGCTTGAAGGCGCCACCTCTGACGACAGCGGCCCCCAATTCTTTTACCGCTTTGGCGGTCTCCATAAGTTGCTTCTCGCTCTCCACAGCGCAAGGGCCGGCCATGATTACCACCCTCTGCCCCCCGATCTCAACGCCAGACACATTTATTTTGCTAGCTCGAGGATGGAATTCTCGTGAGGCAAGTTTGTATGGCTTCATTACGCGGGAGACGCTCTCCACTCCTGGCAAAACGGCGAAAACGTCGGTTTCTGTCTTCCCCGTGTCGCCGCCCAGCATCGCCACCACCGTCTTTTCAGTGCCTATGTTCAACTGCACCTCAAAGCCCAAAGAGTGTGCCCTGTCCACCACATGATTGACTTGCTCCTTTGTGGCACCCTTGCTCATCTCAACGATCATCTTATGTCACCTCACAAATAAAGTACTGAGTGAGTGGCTAACATTATAAACCAATGCAGTACACAATAGTAACCCTCAAATCTAAATCGTACAGGGAATTTTGTAGGGGCACGGCATGCCGTGCCCCTACAAATGAAAAAGCGACCCTAAGTGCGCCCTCGCACTCGATCGCAATTTCAAAAAGCGCGGTTTTAAAGCGAATGCTTCGCAGTCAGCCTAAGTCGCCCGGTAGATAGCCTCCAGATCCAGGTTCTGCTCCAGAATCTGCCCCAGCCTCTCTAGCTTCTTCTCGTCGTGGAATCTAGCCTTATCGAAAACCCCTTCCAAAGCCTCCATCGTGCCGGCAGTGTCCCCTTCCACCAACACTATCGGCACCTCAAGCTCCAGCGCCCGGTCAAGAATG